>JBBKVZ010000214.1:0-5753 GCA_037968715.1 Pseudomonas sp. | reverse complement strand
GTGGCTGATCGCCTGATCTGCTTCGGAGGCCATTAACATGGCTAAGTCGCTGCTACTTATTAGCCGACAAGCCCCGTGGAGTGGCCTCGGGGCGCGTGAGGCATTGGATATCGCGCTGGCCGGTGGTGCCTTTGATTTGCCGCTGGCCATGCTGTTTCTGGATGATGGTGTATTGCAGTTAGCTCAAGCACAGCAATCCGCACAGCTGCAACAAAAAGACCTTAGCGCCAACTTGCAGGCCCTGCCTATGTTTGGTGTAGAGGCGCTGTATGTCTGCAATCGCAGCCTGTTTGAACGCGGTTTGGCCAGTCAGAATTTGAATTTGCCGGTGGAACTACTTGATGAGCACGGTTTGAGCGAGTTGATTAAGCGCTACGACATGGTGATAACCCTATGACCACCCTTCACATGCTCTCGCACTCGCCTTTTACCGACAGCCGCTTAACTAGCTGCCTGCGTTTGGTGAGCGTGCATGACGGCATTTTGCTCAGTGGCGAGGCTGTCTACGCCCTGCAATCTGGCACTGCGCAACGCCAAGCGTTGGAGCTAATGCCGGACGGTATCGCTTTATATGCCTTAGCAGAAGACTTACTCGCTCGCGCCATAAGCGATCTGCCGGTGCGCGTGCGCAGCATCGACTACCCAGCTTTTGTTGAGTTGACCTTGCGTTATGCCAAGGTCAACAGTTGGTTATGAAACAATCACCAAGCTTAGACGCTGGGTTACAGCTGGATAAAGACGGATTTCTGCTTAATTTGCAGGACTGGTCGCCCGTTGTCGCCGAGCAACTGGCAGGCAACGAGGGCATTAGCTTGAGTGCCGAGCACTGGCAGATTTTGCACCTGCTGCGCGAGTTTTACGCTGAGTTCCAGCTCTCGCCAGCCACCCGTGCACTGGTCAAATACGCAACCCTTAAGCTGGGCAGTGAACAAGGCAATAGCATGCAACTCAATCGCCTGTTTAACGGTACACCGGCCAAGCTCGCCGCCAAGTTGGCCGGCCTGCCCAAGCCGACAAACTGTCTATGAGCCGCGTAGTCCGAGCCAGCCAGTTTGTCGTCGCCAACTTTTTACAACATTTGAGTCGTAATTACCGATGAGCACAGAACCAAGCAATTTAGTCACCCCGCCAGAGCACCCCTTCGCTCACTTCGTGCGCATTCTGGGCAAGGGTAAGCGCGGCGCCCGCGACCTCACTCGTGAGGAGGCTCGCGAGGCGATGGGCATGCTGTTGGATGACAAGGTTGAAGACACCCAGCTCGGGGCTTTTTTGATGTTGTTGCGCCACAAAGAAGAAAGCGCAGAAGAAATGGCCGGTTTTACCGAAGCCGTGCGCGCACGTTTGCATGCCCCGCAGATTCGACTGGATCTCGACTGGCCAAGTTACGCCGGTAAAAAACGCCACCTGCCGTGGTATCTGCTGGCCGTAAAGGCGTTGGCGGTGAGTGGTGTACGCATATTGCTGCATGGCGGCGGTGCCCATACGGCCGGACGCATGTACAGCGAGCAACTGATTAAACTGCTGGAAATTCCGCTATGCCGCGACTGGGCCGGGGTTGCGCAAGCACTGGATGATCAGCAATTGGCGTTTATCTCCCTGGGTGACTGGATGCCGCAACTGCAGCGAATGATCGACTTGCGCAATATCCTCGGCTTGCGCTCACCGATTCACTCGCTGACCCGCGTGATTAACCCGCTGAATGCCCATTGCGGGCTGCAAAGTATTTTTCATCCGGGCTATCAGGTCACCCACCGCGAAGCCAGCCAGTTACTGGCTGACACCTCGATTGTGATTAAAGGTGAAGGCGGCGAGATCGAAATGAATCCCGACGCCCTCAGCCATTTGTATGGCACCACCGACGGCGTTAACTGGGATGAGCAATGGCCCGCGCTGTCACCGTTACGGCATGTCAAACCAGAGGCTCTCGACCCTCAGCATCTGCTGGCCGTGTGGCAAGGACGCGCCGAGGACAAATATGGCCAGCTTGCGGTGATTGCCACCATCGCCCTAGGCCTGCGCGGCCTCGGTGAACCGCGTGAAGCCGCCTTTGAGCGTGCGCAGAAAATCTGGGCGCAACGCTTAGGCTAATACGCTGAGCGTGCCAGTCGGCCAAACAAGGGCCGACTGAGACTGCCGTCAGTGGTTAGTGGTTAGTGGTTAGTGGTTAGTCAGCGTTCTGTGCGCCTTCAAACCAGGCCAGTTTTTCTCGCAGTTTCACCACCTCACCGACAATGACCAACGTCGGTGCCTGCACGGTTTGCGTCGCCAACAAGCCAGGCAAGCTGCCGAGGGTGCCAGTAAACACCCGCTGATTGCGCGTAGTGCCTTGCTGGATGAGTGCTACTGGAGTTTGTGCACTGCGACCGTGCGCAATTAACTGCTCACATATCTGCGGCAAGCCGGTTAAACCCATATAAAACACTAGGGTCTGGCCGGGCGCAATTAAGTCGGCCCATGGCAAATCACAGCTGCCATCTTGCAAGTGCCCAGTAACAAAGCGCACCGATTGCGCGTAGTCACGGTGCGTTAGCGGAATGCCGGCGTACGCTGCGCAACCGCTGGCTGCGGTAATGCCGGGCACAACTTGGAACGGAATGCCGTGAGCCGCCAGTTCTTCAATCTCCTCGCCACCACGCCCAAAAATAAACGGATCGCCGCCTTTCAGGCGCAACACTCGCTTGCCTTGCTTGGCCAAGGTGACTAACTGCTGGTTGATTTGCTCTTGCGGCAGCGCATGCTCAGAGCGGCGTTTGCCAACGTAAATACGTTCAGCATCGCGGCGGCACAATTCGACGATTTCCGGCGCGACCAAGCGGTCATAAAGCACCACATCGGCCTGCTGCATCAAACGCAGCGCGCGAAAGGTCAGTAAATCAGGATCGCCCGGCCCGGCGCCAACTAGATACACCTCACCCAAGGATTTTGGCGCGGCACCGGCAATTTTCTCCTCGAGCAGACGCTCGCCCTCGCCCAGCTTGCCGGCAAACACGCTTTCCGCGACCTGCCCTTGGAAGACCTCCTCCCAAAACACCCGACGCTGCTGCACGTCTGGAAACAGCCCTTTGACCTGCGCCCGAAAACGCTTGGACAACCCAGCGAGCTGACCGTATGCGGCTGGAATCCAAGTTTCAATTTTTGCCCGAATCAGGCGTGCCAACACCGGCGCATCCCCGCCACTGGTGATGGCCACAATCAATGGCGAACGGTCGACAATCGCCGGGAAAATTACGCTGCACAGCGCCGGCGCATCCACGGCGTTAACCGGAATACCACGGGCTTGCGCGTGCTGGGAAACCTGCGCATTCAGAGCCTGATCATCAGTGGCGGCAATCACCAAACACACGCCTGCTAGGTCTGTTTCTTGATAACCGCGCAATTCACCTTGGCCATGACTGACTGCAGCCATGCTAAGCAACTGCGTATCTATCTGCGGAGCGACCACCCGTAAAACCGCGCCGGCATCAGCCAGTAAGCGGCCTTTACGCAGAGCCACTTCACCACCGCCAACCAACAAAACGGTGCGGCCTTTGAGATTATGAAACAGCGGCAGGAAATCCATCGGCACTCTCACGATAATTAAAAAAACGGGGTGGCTTTGGCCACCCCGTAGATGTGTTGCTAAGCCAGCATTTAACCGATGACTTCAATGCCGCCCATATAGGGTTTAAGTACTTCAGGCACACGAATAGAGCCATCTGCTTGCTGATAGTTTTCCAGCACAGCCACCAGCGTGCGGCCAACGGCTAACCCCGAACCATTCAGGGTATGCACCAGTTCTGGCTTGCCGGTTTCTGGATTGCGATAGCGAGCCTGCATGCGGCGAGCTTGGAAATCACCGCAGTTGGAACAAGAGGAAATCTCGCGGTATTTGTCCTGGCTGGGCACCCACACTTCAATATCGAAAGTCTGGTTTGCGCTAAAGCCCATGTCGCCGGTGCACAACGCCAACAAGCGATACGGCAACTCCAGTAATTGCAGAACTTTCTCCGCATTGGCTGTTAGGCCAACGAGTGCGGCATGCGATGTTTCTGGGGTGACGATCTGGACCATTTCAACTTTGTCGAACTGGTGCTGGCGGATCATCCCGCGCGTGTCACGGCCTGATGCGCCGGCTTCACTGCGAAAGCACGGTGTATGGGCAACAAACTTCAATGGCAGTTGTTTGGCGTCCAATATTGCGCCGGCAACTATGTTGGTCAGCGACACTTCAGCGGTTGGAATAAGGTACAGATCGGCCTCGTCTTCGCGAGCAATCTTAAACAGGTCTTCTTCGAACTTGGGCAGCTGACCCGTGCCTTGCAGTGCGCCGGCCTGGACCAAATAAGGGGTGTAAACCTCCTCATAGCCATGTTCGCTGGTGTGCAAGTTGAGCATGAACTGCGCCAAGGCCCGATGCAGTCGAGCGATTGGCCCACGCATCAGCGAGAAGCGCGCGCCGGAAAGCTTGGCAGCGGTTTCAAAGTCCAGCCAACCGTATTGCTCGCCAAGTGCGACGTGGTCTTGGATGGCAAAATCGAACTGGCGGGGGGTGCCCCAGCGACGTACTTCTACGTTGCCATCTTCATCGGCGCCGTGCGGCACCGATTCGTGCGGCAAGTTAGGAATATTCAGCAACAGGTTGTCCAGCTCGAGCTGGATAACATCCAGCTCGCTCTTGCCCTGCTCCAGTTCGCTGCCCATGCGATCAACTTCGGCCAGCAGCGGAACGATATCCTCACCACGCTGTTTGGCTTGGCCAATAGCTTTGGAGCGCGCGTTACGCTCAGCTTGCAGTTGCTCAGTGCGGGTTTGAATGGTTTTACGCTGCGTCTCAAGGGCTTCAAGCCGCACAACGTCAAGCGTGAAGCCACGCGCCGCCAGGCGTTCGGCGGTTTCGTGGAGTTGTGTGCGAATGAGTTTCGAGTCGAGCATGTAATTGGTCTCAGCAAGGCAAATATGAACACGTCGGTTAGACGCAATACTGCGCAGTTTACGGACTCTGGATAGGCAATCCGAGTGTTTTATCGATTACAGGCGCGCCAAGGTCATGCCGAGCCAAGCGGCGCATAAACCACCCAGCACGCTACCGAGCAAGTAACTCAGTGCTACACCGAACTGTCCGGCCTCAATTAAGCGCAGCACTTCAAGGCTAAAGCTGGAGAAAGTGGTCAAACCACCCAGCACACCAACGGTTATACCCGTGCGTAGCACCAGTGGAATATCGGTGCGCAGCAAAAAGTAGGCGGATATAAAGCCGATCAAAAAACAACCGAGCAAGTTCACCGCGATGGTCGCCAGATAAAAGTGCCGCGGCCAATGCGCTACTACCCAGGCACTGGTTAGAAAACGCGCCACGGAACCCAGCGCACCGCCGACTGCCACAGCCAAGGCGACTTTGATCATGGCTTTCTCCTTTGCCGCAGGCTTTGGCTATCTAGCTCGGCCAGGTGCGCGAGCTTGTCACCAATCTTCAGCTCCAAACCGCGCGGCACTGGCTGATAAAAGCGCTGCGCGGGCAGTTGCTCGGGTAAATAGTTTTCACCGGCGGCATAGGCTTCAGGCTCATCGTGGGCGTAACGGTATTCATCGCCGTAGCCCAACTCTTTCATGAGCTTGGTCGGCGCATTACGCAGGTGCAGCGGTACTTCCAACGAGCCATGCTCGGCGGCAGCACGCATGGCAGCCTTAAAGCCCATGTACACCGCGTTGCTTTTTGGGGCACAGACTAAATAAGTGATGGCCTGCGCCACCGCTAGTTCACCTTCCGGACTACC
>JBBKVZ010000213.1:0-4208 GCA_037968715.1 Pseudomonas sp. | reverse complement strand
ACCCAGCGTTGCCGGGCCCAGTTACTCAGCAGGTCTACCAGCAGCACCAGTAACAGCATGGCGAGAATGATGCTGGCGGCTTGGGCTTGCTGGAACAGACTAAGGCTCATATAGAGCATTTGCCCTAGGCCGCCGGCACCCACAAAACCGAGCACGCTGGCCATGCGGATGTTGTTTTCCCAGCGATACAGGCTGTAAGCCAGCAACTGCGGCCAAACGCCGGGTAGCGTGCCGTAACAAAATGCACTTATTTTTGAGCTGCCAGCCCGGCGCAACGCTTGGGCAGGTTCTGCTGGGGTATTTTCCAGCGCTTCAGCAAACAGCCGACCCAGTACGCCACTGGTGTGCAAGGCCAGCGCTAGGGTGCCGGCATTCGGGCCTAAGCCTGCGGCCAGCACCATTAAGGCGGCCCAGACCAACTCTGGAACGGCGCGCAGGGTATTCAGCACAAAACGGGTAAGCGTTTGCGCCAGCAGACCAAAGCGGCCGGCGGCGGGTATGGCTAAGAGCAGCCCCAGTACGCTGGCGAGCAGGGTGCTAATGGCCGACATAGCCAGGGTTTCTACGGTTGCCGGGGCGATTTTGTTTAGCTGTGCTGCGCTGAAGTCGGGGTGCATAAAGTCTCCGGCGTAGTCCCACATCAGCGCCGGACTGTTACCGCTGGCCAGCCCTACTAGGTCGATATTTAGGTAGCTGAAGGATGCGTAAATCGCCGCCAGCAAGCCAAGCACTAACGCGCCATTGCCCCAGCGCTTCATGTCTCACTCCGTAACGGCATGCTCATACGGCGCGCCCGCGCAGCCAGCGGCTAAACAGGTCGGCGAGCAGCACTAGGGCTAAAAAGGTCAGCAGCATGCTGGCCACCTCAGCCCCGGCAAACATACGCAACGATAGGTCGATTTGCTGACCCAAACCGCCCGCGCCGACAAAGCCCATGATCACCGATGCGCGGATGGCACACTCCCAGCGATACACGCTGTACGAGATGATCTCGCCGCTGGCATTCGGTAGCACCCCGTAGGCAAACGCACTTAAGCGCGAACTCCCCGCCAGCAGCAGGGCGCGGGTTGGGCGCAGGTCGGTGGATTCAAAAATCTCACTGTAAACCTTGCCGAGCATGCCGCCATAGGTGATGCCAATCGCCAGCACCCCGGCAGTTGGACCTAAACCGACTGCGCGGACAAACAGCAGGGCCCAAACAATCTCGGGAACACTGCGCAAGACAATCAGCACACCGCGAATCGGCAGGCGCAATGCTGTCGCCCACCAGGCGGGACGTCCGCCACGCGGCAATGCTGAGATCGACACCGCGCGGGTAGCCAGCAGCGCCAGCGGTATGGCCAGCAACAGCGCCAAACTCATGCCCGCCGTAGCAATGGCCAGCGTTTGTAATGTGGCCTTGGCGAGCAGGTGCAAGAACTCGCCGTCGTGCGCCGGCGGCCAGAAGCCGCTGAGGAAACCGCCCATATTGTTCAGGTTGCCGCTGTCCAGCAGCACGCTTAAATCCAGCTCGCTGAGCTTCACCCCAGGCCACAACAAGGCCAACGCCAATAGCGTTAGCAGCAGGCGCGACAAAGCCGCTGGATCACGGCGGGTCAGCATCGAGGTACTTGCCCCAGCGTTGGCAGCGCCGCAGTGGGTTCGGGTGATGAACGTTGCAACTGTGCGTTTACATACAGCGTGGCAAGGTTTTCTTGGCTGACCGAGCTGCTCGGTTGATCAAACAAAATGCGTCCGTCACGCACGCCGATTACTCGGCTGAAATGCGCCAACGCCAGGTCAACCGCATGCAGGCTGGCGACTAACGTGCAGGCGTTGTTCTGCGCATATTGCTTGAGCGTGCTCAAGGTGTGTTCAGCCAGTACTGGGTCCATGGCCGACACCGGCTCATCGGCCAAAATCAGCCGAGGCTGTTGGTACAGCACGCGGGCAATGGCCACCCGTTGCAGTTGTCCGCCGGAGAGTTGGTCGCAGCGCTGGTAGAGTTTGTCGGCTAAATCCAGCTGGCCTAAGGCAGCTGCCGCGCCAGCCGGGTCGAGCGGGTAGAGCAAGCTCAGCAGCCCTTTAGCCGTTGACCATTGCCCCAGCTTGCCGGCCAGCACCGCAGTAATCACCCGCTGTCTGCCGGGCAACGGAGGATGCTGCTGGATTAGGCCGATCTGGCTGCGCAAGCGTTGCCGTTGCCCGCCCGAGAGCGCCCAAGGCGCCTGGCCGAATAGTTCAATCTGGCCGCTACTGGGGCGTAAAAACCCCGCCAGTAGGCGCAGTAAACTGGTTTTGCCGGCGCCAGAGGGGCCGATAATGGCCACGCTCTCGCCGGCTGCAATCCTTAGATTGAGGCCAGTGAGGGCGTTTTTTCCATCGGCGTAGCTGAGGCCTGCATCGGTTAGATGCAGGCCGTGGTGCGCTTGGCTCACTTCAACAAGCCGGCCGCGCGAGCTGCATTCTCAATGCCGGTGTAGTTTTCGGCTTTGGTTGGGATAAAGCGAGTGGCCGCCTGCAGGTCCAGAATGGCTTTGTCGGCCGGCTTGGCTGGGTCGAGGGCGAGGAACGCGGTCTGGATTTTAGCCACCAGTGCTGGGTCAAGATTGCCGCGCACCGTCCAGTTGTAGTCATAGAAGGTGGGTGTGGTTTCTAGCACGACAACTTTAGTGGTATCGACCTTGCCGGCAGCGACTAATTTGTCCCATACCGAGGCGTTCAGCACGCCGCCATCGACCTTGCCCGCTTGTACCCAAGCAACGGTTGCATCGTGGGCGCCGGAGTAGGCCACGCGGCTGAAGAACTCTTCCGGGTTAATCCCGTCTTTTTGCATAAAGTAGCGCGGCATTAAGCTGCCGGACGTCGAGGACACCGAACCAAAGGCGAAGGTCTTGCCCTTGAGGTCTTGCAGTGACTTTACCGCTGGGTTGCCGGTGATAAATTTACTGGTGAACGCGGCGTCTTGCTCGCGCTGTACCAGAGGGATGGCGTTGCCGGTTTTCAGGCGGGTTTGCACGAAAGTGAAACCGCCGAGCCAGGCCATATCGACACGATCGGCAGCCAAGGCCTCAACGACGGCGGCGTAATCGCTGACCGGAACAAATTCAACCGGCATGCCCAACTGCTGCTCAAGGTAGGCACCCAGAGGGGCGAACTTACGTTGCAGCTCGGTCGGCGCTTCATCAGGAATGGCCGATACACGCAGCACGTTGGCGGCTTGAGTGGCGGTGCAAGAAAGGGATAGGGCAAGGCCAGCGGCCAGTGCAGAAAAGCGCTTGAGCATAAGTATCTCCGGTTCAATAGCGGAAAAAGGTCGGGCAGTATAAAGGCGGGCCGCGCTTTGCGGCAGTTTCATTCGCGGGTAGGCTGGTTAAACTTAACTATTGCCCGAGCTGAGGAGCCTGAGATGACTGCTGCTTTACCTGCCTTGGCCTTTGCTGGCATTGGTTTGATGGGTCTGCCGATGTGTCGCCGCCTGCTCGCTGCCGGTTATCCGCTAACAGTGTGGAACCGCTCGCCGGATAAATGCGCCGAGCTAGTCGCCGCGGGCGCGCGGCAAGTGCTCACTCCCACTGAACTGTGCCAACACGCCGAAATCATCTTGCTGTGCTTGGCCGATACCCGAGTGGTGCGTCAGGTGGTGTTTGGCCCTGAGGGCATAGTGGCCGGCGGTAAACCGGGGCAGTTGTTGGTGGATTTTTCCAGCCTAGAGCCGGCCGCTACTCGTGAAATGGCCGCCGAGTTAGCCGCGTATACCGGCATGCACTGGCTGGATGCGCCGGTGTCTGGTGGTACCGCAGGCGCTACAGCCGGCACTCTGGCGATTATGGTCGGTGGCCGGGCGGAAGACGTGGCGCGAGTGCGGCCGATTTTGGCTCATTTGGGCCAGCGCCTCACCCACATGGGCGCGCTCGGCGCCGGCCAAGTCACCAAGGTGTGCAACCAAATGCTGGTGGCCTGCAATGCGTTGGTGATTGCCGAAGTGGTGGCGCTGGCCGAGCAGAGTGGGGTGGATGCCAGCTTGTTGGCCGAAGCTTTGAGTGGCGGCTTTGCCGACTCAAAACCCCTGCAAATTCTGGCCCCGCAGATGGCCGCTCGCCACTTTGAGCCGATCAAATGGCATGTGCGCACCTTACTCAAAGACCTCGATACGGCGGTAAAACTGGCCCGCGAGCAGGACGCCAGTACGCCGCTGACCGGCTTGGCCGCGCAACTGATGCGCCTGC
>JBBKVZ010000212.1:0-4162 GCA_037968715.1 Pseudomonas sp. | reverse complement strand
GCGGTGATAAAACTGATCACCAGCACCGCCAGGCCGATCATGCCGAGCAGTGCAATAATCAGCCCGGTGCGTTCGCGAACACGTTGCTGTTCCAGCTGCACTAAATTGACGTAGCGCATTTGCATGGCGTTGATGCGGTCGCGCAGGGCGCGCAAGGCCAGGGCGAAACTGTCGTCTTTGAGTAAATGACGACGTACCTCTGCGGGCTCGTAGAGGAATTTTTGATAGCTACTGTAGGCACGTTTGATCTCGTCAACCGATTGCTGATCGTTGGCATTCATGCCGCCTTCAGCGGCCTTGGCGAGCCATTCGTCGAAGCGCGCATCCGACTCCTTTAAGGCTTGCCGGTCGAGCTTGTCAGCAATCATCAAGATCACCTGAGAGCCCATCTCTTGGCGCAAGCCGAGTGAAGCATCAATGATGTCCATGTTGCGGGTCATGGCCGCATTCTGGGTTTTGCTCAGCTGCCAAACACTGAACATGCCCAGCAGTAAGCCGATCATGGCGGCCGTAACCAGTGCGCCGCCGCTAATAAATAACTGGCTGCGCAACCTCATAGGTCGAGCTGCTTACGTTTGCGGTACAGCGTGGAGGCATCAATACCCAGTGTTTTGGCGGCTTGGTCGAGTGTGCTGCTGTTGGCCAGCACCGCGCTGATATGGGCTTTTTCCAGTGCCTCAAGGCTCATTTCTGCGCCGACATGGGCATTGTTCAGCTCCTCATTGAGGTTCAGGCCCAGGTGGCTAATTTGTACCAGTGGCTCTGTGCACAGAATGCTCGCCCGCTCGATAACGTTGCGCAATTCGCGAATGTTGCCCGGCCATGGATAGTTAAGCAGCGCCTCGCGCACTTCATCGCTAAAGCCGCGCGCGGGGCGGGCATAGTCGCTGACAAAGCGGGCAAGAAAACGCTCAGCTAAAACCAGTATGTCTTCGCGGCGCTCACGCAGCGCAGGCAGGGTGAGGGTGATGACATTTAGGCGATATTTTAGGTCTTCACGAAACTGACCGTTCTTGGCCATTTCGTCGAGGTCGAGGTTGGTGGCGGCCAAGATGCGCACGTCGGCCTGACGGGTTTGCGGGTCGCCAATCCGCTCGTAAACCTTGTCCTGAATAAAGCGCAGTAATTTGGGTTGCAGGGCCAATGGGAAGTCGCCGATTTCATCCAGAAACAAGCTGCCGCCATCGGCCTGGCTAACGCGGCCTTGGGTGCTTTCGGTGGCGCCGGTAAAGGAGCCGCGATTATGGCCAAACAATTCGCTCTCCATCAGCTCGGCGCTGAGCGAGGGGCAATTGATGGTGACGCAGGCTTTTTTGGCGCGCTTGCTCCAGCCATGAATAGCTTGGGCCAGCTCGCCCTTACCGGTGCCCGACTCGCCGAGAATAAGGATATTGGCGTCGGTGTCGGCCACCTGCTTGGCGGTTTGCAGCACCGTCATCATGGCCGGGTTGTGTGAATCGAGGCCTTCGCCGGGCTTACGCACGCTGCCTTCTAGGTGTTCTAGGCGATCGGCCAGGCGTCGGGCTTCGAGCTGCTTGGTGGCGGCCAAGCGCAATTGGTCGGGGCTGCATGGTTTGACCAAATAGTCCGCCGCACCTGCTTGGATCGCATCCACCGCGCTGTCCACGGCCGAGTGTGCAGTAATCATCACCACGCGCATCCACGGTGCCTGCAGGCGCATCTGCGCCAGCACCTCGAGGCCGTCGTCGCTACCCAGGCGTAGGTCGAGGAAGCACAAATCAAATACTTGGCGCAGCAGTAATGCGTCGGCAGTAGCCGCGCTGCTGGCCGTGCTGACCTGATAGCCCACGTCTTCCAAGCAGTAACGGAAGGTCCGCAGGATGGCGGGCTCATCATCGACTAACAGAATACGGCCGAGTGGCTGTGCAGGGTTGTCCATATTGCTCTCCTTAGCGAGGGTGCTGAGGTTTAGTCCGTGCTCAGTCGTGCAAGTTGCACGGCGCAGAAAAGATAATCATGCAGGCTGCATGCTGGCGATGATTGGTTAATTTAACTAACCGTATGATTTGTATGATTATTTTCAGTTCAGAAAAGCTGGCATGGGCCTTGCGATAGTGTTTAGTACCAGTCGCCAAAAGCGCCTTAATGACTGCAAACCATTGGAGAAGCTGCCATGCATAAGTTGAAAACCCTAGCCCTGAGCACTGCCACCGCCGGCTTGATCGGCCTAGCCCCTTTCGGCGCGTTTGCTGCTAGTGGCGATATGACCCGTGAGCTTGGTGAAGCCCGTCAGGAAGGTTCGATTTGGACAGCGTTCGCACTCAATCGCCATCTCAACCCGTTCACCATTGAAGTGGATGTGGAAAATGGCAGCGCGAAAATCACCGGTACCGTGGAAACCTCAGTTGAGCGCGACTTGGCTGAGCAGATTGCTCTGGGTATAGACGGCGTGAATAAGGTCGATAACCAGCTCAAGCTGGACCCTGAGTTTCAAGCCACGGCCAGCGCTGAGCCAAACATGGCGCAGCGCTTTGAAGATGCCACGTTGGTCGCCACCGTCAAATCCAAGCTGCTGTGGAACAGCAAAACCGAGGGTTTGGACATTGATGTGGATGCTGAGAACGGCAAGATCAGCCTGAATGGTAATGCGCAAACCCCTGAAGCTAAGGAGTTGGCCGGTTTCTTAGCCGCTAACACCGATGGCGTGCGCAGCGTGAGCAACCTGCTCAGCGTGAGCCAAGCCGATGGCACCGCCGCTATGGCGCAACAGGCTGCCCTTGACGCTTCTGCTGCGATCAGCGATGCGTGGATCACCAGCAAGGTTAAATCCAGCCTGATCTACAGCCGTAACCTCGACGGTCTGAGCATTACGGTCGACACCCAAAAGGGCATGGTCAACTTGAGCGGTAATGTGCTGAGCAGTGCCGAGAAAGACTTAGCCGTGGAAACGGCAAGCAATATCCGCGGTGTTCGCGGTGTAGACGCCGACGCGTTGCGCGTCGACAGCTAATTCAACCAATCCATCCGGTTGCCAGTGATTGATGGCAGCCCATTTTTGAGGCGGCATCACCGTCTTATACAGCCAGAGGAGAGTCACCATGACTGACAAAATCCAGCAACTGAACGAGCTGATCGAAATTTCCCGTGATGGTCAGCGCTTTTATCAGCACGCCCACGATGAAGTGAAAGATGCGCGGCTAAAAGCGCTGTTCCGCGACATGTCGCAGAGCAAGACCGAGCTGATCCGTGCGCTGGCCGTTAAGGTCAGTGCAAGCCAAGAGAAGCCTGCTGATGGCGGCACCGTGGTGGGCAAGCTGCGCCAAGTGTATGCCGACGCCAAGGCCACCCTGGTGAGCGACGAAGAAGCCACTTATGTGGCGCAGCTGGAGGACGCAGAAGACCGCATCCTGCATGCCTTCGAAGATGTCCTGGAAGATTGCGAGCCTGACGTGCGCGCACTGCTCGTTGCGCAAATGCCGGACGTGCGCGCCAACCATGACCGCATGCGCAATCTTAAGCAGTCCATGCAGTAAGGCATTAGGGGCGTGGTTATGCCGCGCCCCACATCTGCTGCGCAGCGACCGCAGTTTTTTAAACAAGGAGAATCACCATGTTGAGTTGGGCCATTACCTTTCTGATCATTGCCATCATCGCTGCTGTACTGGGCTTCGGTGGTATCGCCGGCACCGCCACTGGGATCGCCAAGATTCTGTTCTTAGTGTTTTTGGTGCTATTTATTATCTCGTTCATCATGGGTCGCCGCCCACGGTAGCAGGAGCGCCCAACATGCAAGCCAGCAAGACGCTGCGTGTTGCCCTGATGCGGGGTGCCAACGCAGCGGCTTCGGTTACCGACCACGCACAATTGTCGACTGCTAAATTTACCCTTGGGCATGCTTCGCTTCAGCCCCAGTTAGAATGTCTGCACCGTAAATCCCCCGCCTAAATAGCTGAATGCCGCCGAGTCTCATTCAGCGGCTCGCCAGACAGCGCAATACCCGCAACTTTCGCCTGCCCACGTTTGCCCTCTGGCCGGCTAAAGAGTCGCCTTGCAGCACGGCCTGCTGGACTTAGCCTTTGAGCCAATTTGCCTTGGCTATCGCGAAGGATTGTTGACGCTATTTGTACTTGCTGAGCAGACAAGTCTTCACGCAGTATCGAAAACCCTACATCGAGAAGAGCAAAGACCATGGGTATGTTCA
>JBBKVZ010000211.1:0-10700 GCA_037968715.1 Pseudomonas sp. | reverse complement strand
GTCTTTCAGGCCAATACTGTTTATGCCACACTGCAAACCCTCAAGGTTGCCCCTCTAGGTCCTATGCATCCTCTGTTGCCCAGTCTCGCCGCCGTCGGCTTATATACCGGCACCACTGTCTACCAGGCTTTACGCTTGGCGCAGCGCACAGTGCCGAGTAAAAACCTGATCAGTTTACTTGGCTCACTTGCCCTGCTCGCCCACGCTTACAGCCTGTACATACAGCTAATTACCCCGAGCGGGCTGGCTTTAGACTTTTTTAACGCCGCTAGCCTGATCGCCGCTGCGGTGATTTTACTGACCCTACTGGCCAGCCGCACGATACCGGTAGAAAACCTGCTCTTGTTGCTGTTCCCGCTCGGCGCCCTTACCACGTTTATGGCGCAATTTGCGCCGAGCGGGACAGTGCAAACCATCAATGAGCACTCCGGCATCTTGGCGCACATTCTGCTTTCGATTCTGGCTTACGGAATGTTAACGATTGCGATGTTTCAGTCGTTATTGCTGCTGCTACAAGACCATCAACTTAAAAACAAACACCCCTCCGGCCTAATAAAAAACTTCCCGCCACTGCAAACCATGGAAAGCCTATTGTTTGGTTTTCTCTGGGCCGGCTGGGGTTTGCTGTCGCTGTCGCTGCTATCTGGCTGGATTTTTGTTGATAACTTGTTCAGCCAGCATCTGGCCCACAAGAGCGTCCTCTCGGTATTCGCATGGCTGGTATTTGCGGTGCTGCTATGGGGTCGCCAGCAACTGGGTTGGCGCGGACACAAAGCCATTCGTTGGACACTCGCGGGCTTTTGCCTACTGATGCTGGCCTATTTCGGCAGCAAGCTAGTGCGCGAATTCATTCTGCATATTTAGTAAAACAAAGGCACTAACGGTGAATGACTTACCCCCCAGCGTGTTAACTGGCCTGCTGGTTTTTTTGATTATCTGCTCGGCATTTTTCTCCAGCTCGGAGACCAGCCTACTCAGCCTCAATCGCTACCGCCTGCGCCATCGAGCCAAAGAAGGCCATCGTGGCGCCAAGCGTGTGAGCGGTCTATTAAGCCGCCCCGACCGCTTGCTGGGCACCATCCTCATCGGCAACAACTTCGTCAACATTCTTGCCTCGGCGATTGCCACGGTATTGGCCATCCAGTTGTGGGGCGATGCCGGCATCGCCATTGCGACAGTCGGCCTGACCCTGCTGCTACTGATTTTTGGCGAAATTACGCCAAAAACCTTCGCCGCCATGCGCCCGGAGACCATTGCCTATCCGTTTAGCCTACCGCTGGTTTTCCTGCAAAAACTGCTCTATCCGCTGGTGATATTGCTCGGCTGGATCAGCAACGGCATCCTGCGCTTATGCGGTATCGACCCCGCCAGCAAGCGCAACGACAGCCTCAGCACCGAGGAGTTACGCAGTGTGGTGCGTGAGTCTGAGCATGCGCTGCCAAACAGACAGAATATGCTATTGGGCATCCTTGACCTCGACAACATCACCGTTAACGACATCATGATCCCGCGCAACGAGGTGACAGGTATCGACCTCGACGACAGCCTCGAGGAGATCATCACCCAACTGCGCACCACCAGCCATACGCGCCTACCGGTGTTTCGTAACGACATTAACCAGATCGAAGGCGTGGTGCATATGCGCCACATTGCTCGCCTGCTCACCCACAACGAGCTGACCAAAGAATCGTTGCTTGGCGCGTGCCATGAGCCGTACTTCATCCCTGAGAGCACGCCGCTTTCCACGCAGTTAATTAACTTCCAAAAGCAAAAGCGGCGCATCGGCATTGTTGTCGATGAGTACGGCGAAGCGCTGGGCATTGTGACCCTGGAAGATATTTTGGAAGAGATCGTCGGCGACTTTAAGCATCAAGAGCTGCAAGACAGCCCCGACATTCACACCCAAGATGACGGCACGCAGATCATCGATGGCAGTGCTTATATCCGCGAAGTTAACAAAGCGCTTGGCTGGCATTTACCCTGTGACGGCCCGAAGACACTCAACGGTCTGATTACCGAAGCGCTAGAAAACCTTCCCGAGAGCAGCGTGTGCCTGAAGGTCGGTCCATACCGCTTAGAAGTATTAGAACTGGCCGACAATCGGGTAAAAAGCGTGCGCGTCTGGCCGGCTAGCCTCAATCAAACACCTGAAGCTGAGCCGCCAACAGTTGAGGCTGTCGAGGAGTAAGCAGTTGCGGCGCCAAGCCAGCGGCCCAGCGCTGATAACCCAGCGCCGATGGATGATAGCCATCGCACGCTAGGTAATCCGCTGCAAACTCCAGCTCAACCGGGCAATATCTTGCCCCGGTTTCTTGTGCCAATACGCGCAACTGCCCATCTAAAATCGCCGCACGCAAACCCAGCACGCGGCGCAGCAGCCATGGCAGCGCGCTGAAGTGCTGCAATGGCGGCACCGCCGTAAACGCCACCTGCGCACTTTGCGCCTGCAAGGCTTGGGTCATCTTGCGCATGGCCTGGTGCCAGCTACGCAGCGAACTCAAGTGCGTGGTGTCATTCACTCCAAACACCAATAAGTGAATGTCTGCAGATGCTGCCAAGGCCTGCGGCAGCAGCCGTTGCTGCGCCTGACCGGCAGTAATGCCATTTTCACCACAGGCCTGCCAAGCCACCGGACGCGAGTGCTGCACAGCCAACGCCTGCGCCAGTTGGCCGACCAGCGCCTGTGACTGACATGCCACACCCACCCCAGCCACGGTCGACTCGCCTACCAGCACCAGACGCAACGCAGGGCCACCAAACGCTGCGCCAGCCAAGCCCTGCTGCGGGCCTTGCGCCGGCGCTAACCGCAAGGCTCGACGCCGCGTGCGCATGGCCATCGGCAACAACAGCGGCAGCAGCAACAAAGCCAGCAACCACCACGCCGCGATGCGCAGATTCATCACAGTGTGACGCTAACGGCCTGAGCGGCCCGCACTGCCTTAGCGCGCGCCAACTCAATCGACTCATCTCGCGCCAGCGCCACACCCATGCGCCGCTGCCCCGCGACCTGTGGCTTACCGAACAAACGCAGCCCAGTATCCGGTTCACTCAAAGCCGCGGCCAAGTTACCGAAACTGACTTGGCTTGACTCACCCTCGACCAAAATCACCGCTGACGCCGAGGCACCCAATTGCCGAATAACCGGGATTGGCAAACCTAGAATAGCCCGCGCATGCAAGGCAAATTCAGATAACTCCTGAGAGATCAGGGTAACCAAACCTGTGTCATGCGGGCGCGGCGAAACTTCGCTAAACCACACCTTATCGCCGCGCACAAACAACTCCACGCCGAACAGACCACGGCCACCCAACGCCTCGGTCACGGCTAGCGCCACCCGCTCAGATTCAGCCAACGCCGCAGCGCTCATGGCTTGCGGCTGCCAGGACTCATGGTAATCGCCCTTGACCTGCCGATGGCCTACCGGCGCGCAGAAGGTCGTACCGGTGGCATGCCGCACGGTAAGCAAGGTGATTTCGTAGTCGAAATCGATAAAGCCTTCGACGATCACCCGCCCCTTGCCGGCGCGGCCACCCTCTTGAGCGTAATCCCAGGATGCTTGCAGGTCGGCGCTGCTTTTCAGCAGCGACTGGCCCTTGCCCGAGGAACTCATAATTGGCTTAACCACGCACGGATAACCGATGCGCTGCACCGCTGCGCGATACACCTCTAAAGTATCGGCAAACTCATAGGGTGAGGTTGGCAGACCCAGCTCTTCGGCGGCCAGCCGACGAATGCCTTCACGGTTCATGGTCAGCTGCGCAGCACGCGCGCTGGGAATGACGCAAAAGCCTTCAGCCTCTAACTCCACCAATGTGGCGGTGGCAATCGCCTCGATTTCCGGGACGATATAATGCGGACGTTCAGCCTCAATCACGGCACGCAAAGCCGCACCGTCAAGCATATCGAGCACATGATGGCGATGCGCAACCTGCATGGCTGGGGCATCGGCGTAGCGATCTACGGCAATAACCTCAACGCCCAAGCGCTGCAACTCGATGACTAATTCTTTGCCCAGCTCACCGCAACCACAAAGCAAAACACGGGTAGCGCTGGTGGACAGCGGCGTTCCAATACGGGGCATGATGCCTCCTTAGACGATAAACAATTCAGGCGCGTGGTCCGCTGGAGAACACTAGGGCACGCTAAAAAATTGGCCATTGGCGTGGGCACGCGCAACGCAACGCTGCAACACCTGAGCCCGCTCGGTGTTGTCCATGCGACTCCAGCGGGTAATCTCCGCAGCACTGCGCTGGCAACCGATGCAGATATCGGCCTCATCCAGCGCGCAGACATTAATGCATGGTGAAGCCAGTGGCTTTTCCAGTCTGTCCACAGTGCTGGGAGCCTCCTGTACCGGCATTAATCGTCTTGCTCTTGCAGGTCGCGGGCGTAGCGCTTGGCGTTATGCACATAGTGCGCAGCACTGGCCTCGAGCATTTTGATCTGTTGCTCGGTCAGCTCACGCACCACCTTACCCGGCGAGCCCATGACCACGCTACCATCGGCAATCACTTTGCCCTCAGGGATCAGTGCATTGGCACCAATCAGGCAATTCTTACCGATCTTGGCGCCATTCAGCACCACCGCATTAATGCCAATCAAACTGTAGTCGCCGACCGTGCAGCCATGCAACATGACGTTATGGCCAATGGTCACGCCCTTGCCCAAGGTCAGAGGGAAACCCATATCGGTATGCATCACCGTGCCGTCTTGCACGTTGCTGTTTTCACCGATATGAATCAGCTCGTTATCACCACGCAATACCGCGTTGAACCACACACTGGCACCGGCCTCAAGTTTCACCTTGCCGACCAAGACGGCATTGGGCGCCACCCAACTCTCGGGATGACACTCAACCCGTGCATCGCCCAAACGGTATTTCATAGCTTCGCCCTCAAGATCAGTTACTAACGCAAATGGGTAAAAATCGCCGACGGCCGATTAAGTTCGATGCCAGCGTCGTAAAGCACGTTAACCAATTCGACCACCATGATCGCGGTTAATCCCCAAATTTTATATTCGCCATATTGATAACTCGGCACGTACCAACTCTTGCCAAGGTAGTCGATGCGATGGGTCATCTGCCGCGGATCTTCACGAAAATACGCCAAGGGCACGGTAAACACCGAAGCAATTTCGGCGTCATTCGCCTTGTACTCGACATAGTCGGGCACTAAGCCCACATACGGGGTGACCTCAATACCGTGGCGCGACACCAAGGTACTCAGCGGGCCTAACACCTCGACCAAGCCACTAGGCAGGCCAATTTCTTCATGCGCCTCACGCAGCGCAGTGCTGATCAAGTCGAGGTCTTCCGGGTCGCGCCGCCCACCGGGAAATGCCACCTCACCGCCGTGCGTGGTCATGCCACTGGCGCGCAGGGTCAACACCAAACCGGGCTCCGCATTGCGGGTAATGGGCAGCAAAACTGCCGCTTGCGGCAATCCTCCGGCGATGGGTAATGTTCGTGGGCGATAGCCCTGCATGCGGCGCAGCAAGTCATCCAGCATGAGACATTCTCGATCTTGGTTTGTCTCTGGCATCATGGCATGAAGCGCCACGTGGCCCAAGCCCAGCCACCGTCACCCGGTATATTCAGCTCACCCATTTGCCCCTGCGTTGGCGATTAGCCCTCGGAGCACCGATGAAATTTTGCAGCCAGTGTGGCAACCCGATCAGCCAACAGATTCCCGCCGGCGACAATCGCCTGCGCTTTGTTTGCCTAACGTGCCAAGCGATCCATTACCAAAACCCGCGCATCATTGCCGGCTGCCTGCCTGTTTGGGGCGAGCAAGTGTTGCTGTGCCGACGCGCCATTGAGCCGCGTCGTGGCTTCTGGACACTGCCCGCAGGATTTATGGAAAACGGCGAAACCCTCGAACAAGCCGCCGCCCGCGAAACTATGGAGGAAGCCTGCGCTCGCGTACAAAACCTAAGCCTGTATACCCTGTTCGATTTGCCACATATCAATCAGGTTTACATGTTGTTTCGCGCCGAGTTAGTTGACCTGAATTTCGCCGCCGGCGAAGAGAGCTTGGAGGTGCAACTTTTCCATGAATCGGACATCCCTTGGTCAGAGCTGGCTTTCCCCACCATTGGCCGTACTTTAGAATGCTTCTTCGCCGACCGGACGCAACAGGTATTCCCGGTACGTAACGAGCCACTTGCGGCCCTGCGTGCGCATTACAAACACCTCTGAGCGCTGCAAGCGCCGTTAAAAACCCCAGGAAGTTGCTCTAATGCGTTGGTTGTTAGCCTTACTCTGTTTATCTATTGTCACGTTCAGCAACGCCAGCCCGCCCGCGTTAAGCGCGCCGCGTATCGACAAAGTACTGGTGCTCAAATCCGCCCATCAGTTACAGCTAATTAGCCGTGGCAAAGTGGTTAAAACTTACCGAATTTCCTTGGGCAAACAAGCCAAGGGGCCAAAACTGCGCGAGGGTGACAAGCGCACTCCAGAAGGCCTGTATTGGATCGACTGGCGCAAAACCAGTGAAAATTACAACCTTGCCATGCACATCTCCTACCCCAACAGCCGCGACAAAGCGCAAGCCAGCAAAAATGGCGTAGCAGCAGGCGGCATGATTATGATTCACGGCACCCCCATCGCCGAGGACTACCCCGAGTGGTATTTCTCGACACTCGACTGGACCAATGGCTGCATCGCCATGAAAAACTCAGACATGCAAGAGCTCTGGGACACCGTCAAAGACGGCACCCTGATCGAAATCAGGGCGTAACCTAAACTACAAACAGGCGCCAATGGCGCCTTTTTTTATGCTGCTGCACTGTGTTGCCAACAACTCAGCTTATCGTTACTGAGCTGTGCCTCAGAGTTGCAAATCCGACAACCGCCACACTTCAAGCGCTGGCGTTTCATACGGATGACTTAACCGTAACGCCTTGGCTACGGCATGAATAAACTCATCCGCCACCACCAACTCGACCTTCCACTCTTCCAGCTGTTCAATCACCCCCGGCTGACCAATAAATGCCTGACTGCCCGCCAATGGCCGGAACTGACCCTGGCCAAGTACCTGCCAGCAGCAGCTGTCGTAAGCACCTATATGCCCAGCGCCGGCAGTAAATACCGCCTGTTTAACTATTTCAACATGGCTATCCGGTACGTAAAAACACAACTTGTACATGGCTACTCCAGAGCGAGCGAGGCGAAAAGCCCAGCAGCAACAAGGCTATTAGTGGCATAACCGCGCATGCAACATGCTGGCATAAGTGCAAACAGCGTGCCTTAACTCCAGCTTAAGGCATCGTAGCTAGAATCGGCGCGCAACCCGCCAATCGTCGTCTGCGCTTGAGTTAAGCTGATTGTGCTGATGCTGAAGCACCCACCCACCTGTTTTCCGCGACGAGCGTCCATGCCGATTATCGATACCGCCACGCAACCCGCTGCAACATCGGGCGTTAACAGCCCGCGTTTTGTCAGCGGCTCCTTACTGCGCCATGTTGTGGTGATGTCCAGTACGGGCGCGGTGGGCCTGATTGCGATCTTTCTAGTCGACCTGATTAACCTGTTTTATATCTCACTCTTGGGCCAGCAAGCAGTTGCCGCAGCAGTGGGTTTTGCCGGGGTGGTGGCCTTCTTTCAACTGTCATTTTGCATCGGCTTGATGGTCGCAATTTCCGCGGTGGTCTCGAAAGCCATCGGCGCCGGCCAGTATCACCACGCTAGGCGCTTAGGCAGCGCCAGCCTGCTGCTAATGGCCGCCACATGCACCGTGGTAGCGGCCTTTAGTTATGCCTTTCTTGGACCTATTTTGAGCATGCTCGGGGCCGAAGGTGAAACCCATGCACAGGCCTATTTATATCTGGAAATCACCCTAGCCTCAGTGCCGCTGTTGGGTTTAAGCATGGGCTGCGCCGCACTGTTGCGCTCTGTCGGCGATGCCAAATTGGCGATGAAAGTGACCCTAATTGGCGCCCTAGTCACCGCCGTGCTCGACCCCATTCTGATTTTTGCTCTGCAGTTAGACCTTGAAGGCGCGGCCATTTCGGCCGTTATCGCTCGGCTGTGCATGCTGCTGATGGGTTTGTATGGGGTACTGCGCAGCCATCAACTGCTAGGTCGTCTGGTACCCGGCGCATTCGCTGGTGACACGCTGATTATTTGTCGGGTGGCCGGACCGTCAATTTTAGCCAATCTGGCCACCCCTTTTGGCGCCGCTTTCGTCACCTATTTTATGGCCCAATTCGGCCCCGCTGCGGTGGCCGGCCAAGCCACCATTGAGCGATTAACCCCGGTCGCGTTCGGCTTGGTGTATGCGTTAAGCGGAGCAGTCGGGCCAATTTTCGGACAAAACCTCGGCGCGGGGCGCATTGATCGCGTGCAACAAACCCTGCGCGACAGCCTGCGTTTTATGGCGATGGTGGTGGGTGCTGCCTGGTTACTTTTGGCCATTGGCCAACAGGCAGTGATTTACGCCTTTTCCGCCACAGGCCTTAGCGCCGAACTAATTTCATTGTTCTGCTCATTACTGGCCGCCAGCTTCTTTTTTGTCGGCGCATTATTTGTCGCTAACGCGGCTTTCAACAACCTGGGCAAACCACTGTATTCGATGGCATTCAACTGGGCGCGAGCAACGCTGGGCACCATCCCCTTCGCCTATATAGGGGCGCGCTATGGCGCGACGGGAGTACTGATTGGCCCAGCCCTTGGCTCGGTTATTTTTGGCAGTTTGGCGGTATGGGTGGCCATGCGCCTGACACGCAATCTGTCCGCGCAGAACGCACTGCGCAGCATCGCAAACCCGCAGGGCGCGACAATTGACCGCAGAGAAGGCTGATTAGACGGGCACTGGCCATCCGCCAGTACGCTTACATACTGTTAAACTGACTGTAAGTACATTTCTGCCCACTAAAAATGTAAAAAAAGGCAAAAATCTGCATGCTTTTCAATCGTATTGGCTGGCGCTCACTTAAGACCAGAATCACCCTATTTAGCCTGATCATTTTTCTCTTCAGCATTTGGGCGCTGGCCTTGTTCGCCAGCCAAATGCTGCGCGAAGACCTTGAGCGGCTGTCTTATGAGCAGCAATACAGCTCGGTGACCTTACTGGCCGCGCAGATCAATAACGCCTTAAGCGAACGCATCGACGCGCTGCAAACCGTTGCTGCAACTATCGATCCAGCCATGCTCGCCGACAGCACTGAGTTACAAAAGCTCCTCAAGGCCCAGCCGGTCTTACAGAATCTGTTCAATGCCGGAACCTATGTCACCGCCCTTGACGGTATCGCCATCGCCTCGCTACCGCTGGCCATACAACGCCACGGGGTTAACTACCTAGACCGCGACTACATCGCCGACACCTTGCGCACCGGCACAACGACAATTGGCCGTCCGGTCATGGGTCGCCCACTGAATGTGCCCGTGCTCGGCATAGGAGTGCCCATACATGACCCACAAGGCCGGACAATTGGCACCCTGGCAGGGATCATTATCCTCGACCAATCGAGTTTTCTCGACAACGTCAGCCGTAATCGTTACGGCAAAACCGGTGGTTACTCAGTAGTTGCCCGGGCACAGCGTCTGGTCGTGACGGCCACCGAGCGAAGCCGGACGATGCAAGCAGTGTCGGCTCCTGGCAGCAACGCTTTGCTCGACCGCGCGATTGCCGGCGAAGAAGGCTCCTCTATTTATACCAACGATGCTGGCGTGCAAATGCTGGCCTCAGTGAAAAGCATTCCGATCGCCAACTGGTACTTAGCCGCGCTGCTGCCGACCACCGAAGCCTTCGCGCCAATTTACTCCCTGCAACATCGGCTATTACTGGCAACCCTTGGCCTGTCGTTGTTAGCCGCCGCGTTGGTCTGGCTAATACTCAGCCGTCAACTGGCGCCCATGCTTACCGCAGCCCGTACCCTAGCCTCCCAGACTGCGGCCAATCAGCCGCTGCAACCGCTGGCTATCACCGGTAACGACGAAATAAGCGCCTTGATTGGCGCCTTCAATCGCCTGCTGGCCATCTTGGAACAACGCGAGGCAGCCCTCAAAGAAAGTGAATCGCGCTGGAAATTCGCCCTTGAAGGCGCCGGCGATGGCGTCTGGGATCGCAATCTGCAGACCCACATCTCAAGCTATTCCGAGCGCTGGAAGCACATATTCGGCTATGCCGACGACGCCACATCGCCAACCTACCAAGAGTGGCTAGCGCGTGTGCACCCGGACGACCAGCCTGGCATCGCCGTCGCCCTAAATAACCACCTAGAGGGCAAAACCCCGGTGTATCTCTGCGAGTTTCGCTTACGCGAGCAGGACGGCAGTTATACCTGGCTGCGCAGCCGCGGCATGCTGGTCAGCCGCAGCGCGGACGGACAGCCGCTGCGGATGATCGGCACGCACACCAACATTAGCGCGAAAAAAACTGCCGAAGAAAAACTCCAGCTGGCCGCCAGCGTCTTCACCCATGCCCATGAAGGCATCATCATCACCGACGACATCGGCTGCATTATTGATGTGAACGAGGCGGTTACCCGCATCACTGGCTACTCGCGTAGCGAATTACTCGGACAAAACCCTCACCTATTCAGCTCCGGCCGGCATAACCAAGCCTTCTTCACCAACTTGTACGATGAGCTGTTTACCAAAGGCTATTGGCACGGTGAAATCTGGAATCGGCGCAAAGACGGCGAAGTGTTTGCCTCGATGCAAACCATTAGCGCGCTGCGCGATGAGCATGGCCAGA
>JBBKVZ010000210.1:0-4534 GCA_037968715.1 Pseudomonas sp. | reverse complement strand
AAGATGTCGCCGCCACAAATCTCGGCTGAAATCTTGAAGAAGATGAAGAAAACTGCCGAAGACTACCTCGGTGAAGCGGTGACCGAAGCGGTTATCACTGTGCCGGCCTACTTCAACGACAGTCAGCGTCAGGCTACTAAAGATGCTGGTCGCATTGCCGGCTTGGACGTTAAGCGCATCATCAACGAGCCGACTGCTGCTGCGTTGGCCTACGGTATGGATAAAGCCAAAGGCGACCACACTGTAATCGTGTATGACTTGGGCGGCGGTACCTTCGACGTTTCTGTAATTGAAATTGCTGAAGTCGATGGCGAGCACCAGTTCGAAGTGTTGGCCACTAACGGCGACACCTTCTTGGGCGGCGAAGACTTTGATATTCGCTTGATCGACTACCTGGTTGACGAGTTTAAGAAAGACAGCGGCGTGAACCTTAAGGGTGACCCGTTGGCTATGCAGCGCCTGAAAGAAGCTGCTGAAAAAGCCAAGATTGAGTTGTCTTCGAGCCTGCAGACCGACGTAAACCTGCCGTACATCACAGCAGACGCTAGCGGTCCTAAGCACTTGAACGTGAAAATCTCCCGCGCCAAGCTGGAGTCGCTGGTGGAAGACTTGGTTCAACGCACCATCGAACCTTGCCGCATCGCACTGAAAGACTCCGGAATCGATATTGGCAAGATCGACGACGTGATTCTGGTCGGTGGTCAGACCCGTATGCCATTGGTGCAGAAGCTGGTTACTGAGTTCTTCGGTAAAGAAGCACGTAAAGACGTTAACCCGGATGAAGCCGTGGCCATGGGCGCTGCCATTCAGGCCGCCGTATTGTCTGGCGACGTTAAAGATGTATTGCTGCTCGACGTTAGCCCGCTGACCCTAGGTATCGAAACCATGGGCGGGGTGATGACTGCACTGATCGAGAAGAACACCACGATTCCTACCAAGAAATCGCAGGTATTCTCGACTGCCGACGACAACCAAGGCGCGGTGACTATTCACGTGCTGCAGGGTGAGCGTAAGCAGGCGACTGGCAACAAGTCGTTGGGCAAGTTCGACTTGGCTGAGATTCCACCAGCACCACGTGGTGTGCCGCAGATCGAAGTAACCTTCGATATCGATGCCAACGGCATCCTGCACGTATCGGCCAAAGACAAGGCCACCGGCAAAACACAGTCGGTGATCATCAAGGCTAACTCGGGCCTGTCTGAGGAAGAAATTGCTCAGATGGTGCGTGATGCTGAGGCTAACGCTGATGAAGATCGCAAGTTCGAAGAGCTGGCGATGGCGCGTAACCAGGCTGATCAGTTGGTGCATGCCACCCGCAAGATGCTGGTAGATGCCGGTGACAAAGTAACGGCTGACGAGAAAGTGGCTATCGAGAAGGCTTCTGCTGAGCTTGAAGCGGCGATCAAGGGCGATGATAAGGCTGAAATTGAAGCCAAAATGAACGCTCTGTCAGAAGCTACTACACCGCTGGCGCAAAAAATGTACGCTGAGCAGCCTCAGGCCGCTGATGCTGCGGATCAGGGTGCAGAGTCGGCAGCGGGCGCGGATGACGTGGTTGATGCTGAGTTTGAAGAGGTTAAAGAGAACAAGTAAGCACCTGCTTATGACCCACTTGGATGTGGGAAATGCAGCAGGCCGCCGGGAGCGGTTGCTGCCTTTGCTCTAGCCGGTTGCGACTGCGGTCGTAATCGGCGCGATTCGCCGCGCGGGAGCTTGCTCCCGCGTTGGCGTGTCTGGAGTAGACGATTTGCCGCAGTTGATTTGAGAATGCAGGAAGGTTATGTCAAAGCGTGACTATTACGAAGTACTCGGTGTTGAACGTGGTGTTAGCGAGGCAGAGCTTAAGAAGGCTTACCGGCGCTTAGCCATGAAGCACCACCCCGATCGCAATCCGGACGATAAATCGTCGGAAGAGAAGTTCAAAGAGGCCAATGCTGCCTACGAAATTCTCTCTGACGCCGGCAAGCGTGCTGCTTACGATCAGTATGGTCATGCTGGCGTTGACCCGCAGATGGGCGGTGGTGGGGGCGGTGGCAACGGTAACTTCTCCGATATTTTCGGTGATGTATTTAGCGATTTCTTTGGCGGCGCTCGCGGCGGTTCGCGTGGCGGTGCGCAGCGCGGCAGTGATTTGCGCTACACGCTGGAGCTCGACCTAGAAGAAGCCGTGCGTGGCACTACGGTGACCATTCGTGTGCCGACGCTGGTCAATTGCAAGCCGTGCGATGGTTCTGGGGCGAAAAAAGGTACCAGTCCGATCACCTGTACCACCTGCGGTGGTATTGGTCAGGTGCGTATGCAGCAGGGCTTCTTCTCGGTACAGCAAACCTGTCCGCGCTGTCATGGTAACGGCAAGATGATTGCCGATCCGTGTACCAGTTGCCACGGTCAAGGCCGCGTTGAAGAGCAAAAAACCCTGTCAGTTAAGGTGCCGGCCGGTGTTGATACCGGTGATCGCATTCGTCTAACGGGCGAGGGCGAGGCCGGCAGTATGGGTGGCCCGCCGGGCGATCTGTATGTGGTGGTAAGTGTGCGTGAGCATGCGATTTTCCAGCGCGATGGCAAGCATTTGTACTGCGAAGTGCCGATTAGCATCGTTGATGCTGCATTAGGCGGTGAGCTGGAAGTGCCGACTCTAGATGGTCGAGTAAAGCTGAAAATTCCAGATGGCACGCAGACGGGCAAGCTGTTCCGCTTGCGCGGCAAAGGCGTTGCGCCAGTGCGCGGCGGCGGTGCTGGCGACTTGATGTGCAAGGTGACGGTGGAAACGCCGGTGCATTTGAACAAGCGTCAGCGCGAGCTGCTCGAAGAGTTTCGTGGCTCCTTGCAAGGTGATTCGGCGCATTCACCTAAGGCCAGTGGCTGGTTTGAAGGTGTTAAGCGGTTCTTTGGCGACGTCTAGCCATGTTCGCAAGTCGGGTCGCTGGTTGCAGTGCGGCGATTCGGCTTACTGCTTTAAGTGTGTAGCTTTGCACTGTTAGTTGGGAGTTGGGTATATGCGACGTATAGCCGTAGTTGGCGCCGCTGGGCGCATGGGTAAAACCCTGATTGAGGCGGTTAATCAGGCGGATGCACGACTGACCGCTGCGGTCGATCGTGCGGATAGCAGCTTAATCGGTGCAGATGCTGGTGAATTAGCGGCGCTGGGTAAGCTGGGTGTGCCTTTGTCGGGTGACTTGGCTGCTGTGCTGGAGCAGTTTGATGTGCTGATTGATTTCACTCATCCGTCAGTCACTTTGCAGAATCTGGCGCTCTGTCGTCAGGCTGGCAAGGCGATGATTATTGGCACTACTGGTTTCAGTGCAGAAGAAAAGCAATTACTGGCTGAGGCCGGTAAAGACATTCCGATCGTGTTTGCGGCCAACTTCAGTGTAGGCGTCAATCTTTGCTTGAAGCTGCTGGATACCGCTGCACGAGTGCTGGGTGATGAGGTTGATATTGAAATCATCGAGGCGCATCACCGGCATAAGGTCGATGCCCCTTCGGGCACGGCATTGCGCATGGGTGAAGTTGTGGCGCAGGCGTTGGGTCGCGATTTAGCTGAGGTAGCGGTGTACGGTCGCGAAGGTCAGACCGGTGCTCGCCAGCGGCAGACAATTGGTTTTGCCACTGTGCGTGCAGGTGATGTGGTCGGTGATCACACGGTGTTGTTTGCCGGGGATGGCGAGCGCGTCGAAATCACCCATAAAGCGTCCAGTCGGATGACCTTTGCCAAGGGTGCGGTGCGTGCTGCTCTTTGGCTTGAGGGGCGCAAGGCCGGGCTTTACGATATGCAGGATGTGTTGGACCTGCGCTAATCTGCCAGCTAGGCGCGGATAGCGGTAGACCAAAAAGGCCTTTTTCTATAAGCTACAGCTTTAGTGTGTCCACTAAAAGTTGCGCAAAATGAATAAGATAAAAAGCGGGGTGACGGTGTATACGTCATCCCGCTTTTTTACAATTTGCGTTTGCTTCAAGCTTTGATTTACGGGAGGTCTTCTTGAGTAAGCCAGCCATACTCGCCCTTGCTGATGGCAGCATTTTTCGCGGTGATGCCATTGGAGCCGACGGTCAGACCGTTGGAGAGGTGGTGTTCAACACCGCCATGACCGGTTATCAGGAAATCCTTACCGATCCTTCCTACGCCCAACAAATCGTTACCCTGACTTATCCGCATATCGGCAGCACCGGGACTAACCCAGGTGATGCTGAGTCGAGTCGAGTTTGGTCTGCTGGCTTGGTGATTCGCGATCTGCCGCTGGTAACCAGTAACTGGCGCAACACCCAGTCGCTGGCCGACTATCTGAAAGAGCATGGCGTAGTGGCTATCGCCGGCATTGATACCCGTCGCTTGACGCGGATCTTGCGTGAGAAAGGCGCTCAGAACGGCTGCATTCTAGTGGGCGATGATGCTACTGAAGAGCAGGCGCTGGCGCTGGCGCGAGGCTTCTCGGGTATCAAGGGTATGGACTTGGCCAAGGAAGTAAGCTCGGCTGAGCACTACGAGTGGCGCTCCAGTGTGTGGGATCTTGCCAGCAACAGCCATGTGGAAATC
>JBBKVZ010000209.1:0-2553 GCA_037968715.1 Pseudomonas sp. | reverse complement strand
GCGATGAAAAAATCATTGAGCGCGTACGTGAAGAAACGGCACCGTATTTGCAGAAGTGTTTGCGTAGCTTGGCCGACCATCCGTTGGTGGGTGAGGTGCGTGGTGTCGGCATGCTTGGCGCCATTGAATTGGTCAGGAACAAAACTACTCGCGAGCGTTACGAGGGCAAGGGTGCCGGAATGATTTGCCGCACTCACTGCTTCAATAACGGGCTAATTATGCGCGCAGTGGGCGACACCATGATGATTGCTCCACCGCTGGTGATCAGCAAAATGGAGATCGACGAATTAGTCAGTAAGGCGCGTCTGTGCCTTGATCTGACCCTGCAAGACCTGCAGGCTTAACCCAGCAATAGAGCGGTTGACGCAGATTTCCGGCAACCGACAAAGCCACAGCACAGATGCGCAGAATAATTTGGCTAGGCTTAACGAAGGTGTTGTTAACTGCCTTCACACACTCAGTAACAGGAGCTGTAAGCATGAACAAATTCGCAAAATCGGTACTCACGGTATCTCTATTAGGTTTAATGACCGGAGCCGTGCAAGCCGATGAGAAAGTCCTGCACATCTATAACTGGTCTGACTATATCGCCAAAGACACCGTGGCCAAGTTTGAAAAAGAGTCGGGCATTAAGGTTGTTTATGATGTTTTTGACAGCAACGAAACCCTCGAAGCCAAGTTGCTGGCGGGTCGTTCGGGCTACGACATCGTCGTGCCGTCGAATAACTTCTTGGCCAAGCAAATCAAAGCCAAGGTTTATCAGCCGCTGGACCGCAGCAAGCTGCCAAACTGGAAAAACCTCAATACCAAGTTGTTGAAAACCCTGGAAGTCAGCGATCCGGGTAACCAATATGCTTTCCCGTATATGTGGGGCTCAATCGGCATTGGTTATAACGTCGATAAAGTTAAAGCGGCACTGGGCGAGAATGCCCCAGTCAACTCTTGGGACTTGCTGTTCAAGCCAGAGTACATCTCGAAACTGAAGTCGTGCGGCGTGGCCTTCCTCGACTCGCCAACCGAAATTTTGCCGATTGCCCTGCACTATTTGGGCTACGCCCCTGACAGCCAAGACCGCAAGCAACTGCAAGAAGCCGAAGCGTTGTTTCTGAAAATTCGCCCAGACATCACCTACTTTCACTCCTCTAAGTACATCTCCGATTTGGCCAATGGCAACATCTGTGTAGCCGTCGGCTATTCGGGCGATATTCAGCAGTCGAAAAGCCGCGCCGCAGAAGCTAAAAGCGGTGTGAAGGTGAACTACAACATCCCTAAAGAGGGCGCGGGTACTTTCTTTGACATGGTTGCTATGCCTGCTGATGCCAGCAACGTTGATTCGGCCTATGCCTTTATGAACTTCCTGCTGCGCCCAGAAATCATGGCGGAGATCACCAACGAAGTGCAGTTCCCCAACGGCAATGCTGCCGCAACCCCGCTGGTGGATGAAGCCATTCGTAACGATCCGGGCATCTACCCGACTGACGACGTTATGGAGAAGCTCTACGCGTTTTCAGATTTGCCCGCCAAGGTGCAGCGTTCGATGACGCGCATGTGGACCAAGATTAAAGCCGGCAAGTAATTTCACCTTAACTGGCGGCGAGCATAGCCGCCGTCAGTTACTTCGAGCAGTTGTCGAATGGCTTGGGTAGTTATGCGCTAACCCATTCAACAAAGGCTCAGTCCCCGCGCTGTATTAAGCAGTTGCCTAGCAATAACCAGAGGACTTCCCATGCAGAGTTTTTTACGCAGCACTTTTATCGCCCTGAGCAGTGTTGGCTTATTGGCCACCGCTCACGCCGAGCCTGTTGTGCATATCTATAACTGGACCGACTACATTGGCGAAACCACGCTGGCCGACTTTACCGAGGCCACGGGAATCAAAGCCGGTTATGACGTGTTTGACTCCAACGAAACCCTCGAGGGTAAGTTGCTAGCCGGGCGCTCAGGGTATGACGTGGTGGTGCCGAGCAATCATTTTTTAGGCAAGCAAATTAAAGCAGGGGCTTTTCAAAAGCTCGACAAAGCGCAGCTGACTAACCTGAGCAATATCGACCCGCTATTGCTTAAGAAGCTGCAAACCAACGATGCCGGCAATCAATACTCAGTGCCTTACTTGTGGGGCACCAACGGTATTGCCTATAACGTCGACAAAGTAAAGGCCGCCCTCGGTGTCGACCATATCGACTCGTGGGCCACCCTGTTTGAGCCGGAAAACCTGCAAAAGCTCACCCGTTGTGGTGTGGCCTTTATGGATTCGCCGGACGAAATGTTCCCGGCCATGCTCAATTACATGGGCCTTGATCCGAACAGCAAGAACCGCGCTGACTACAAAGCGGCCGAGGCTAAGTTCATGGCAGTACGGCCTTTCGTGACCTATTTTCACTCGTCCAAATACATCTCCGATTTAGCCAATGGCAATATCTGTGTCGCCTTTGCTTACTCCGGCGATGCCTTTCAGGCCAAGACGCGCGCTGAGGAAGCAGGCAAGGGCATCAATATCGAGTACAGCATTCCTAAAGAAGGCGCCAATCTCTGGTTTGACATGCTGGCCATCCC
>JBBKVZ010000208.1:0-15055 GCA_037968715.1 Pseudomonas sp. | reverse complement strand
AACACTGGCACTCAGCAGATTTTTTATCGGCGCTTGCTCATACAGCGCGGCATATTCAGCCAGCTGGGGGCTGGGTGTTTGCCGATAAGCAAAGAGCATAAAAGCATGCACCGCTTGCTGACTAGGCTCCTGCAGAGCATCGCGCTGAAGGGTGGTTCTACTGCTCAGCGTGGCTTCGTCGATACTACCGCCTTCAGCTTTAAGCACCCATACGGCCTGGGTTTTACCCACTTCATACAGCAGCAGAGTGGCCAACGCGGTGGTTTGCGCGGCATTGTCCAAGCGCTGCACTAAGGCTAAACGCTCAGCACGCGGCGGCCGCAGGGTAAGTTGCTCACGGTACTTGGCCAGTTCATTTCCATTCTCGCCAACGGCCCGCTCAGCCGCGGTGAACTGCTGCGCCAGCGGACTCTCCAGCAAGGTTTGCGCTTGCTGTAATTGTTCGGCAGTGAACTGCGCGGCGAGTAGCTTGGCTAGATCGGCGCACAGCTGATCGGCGGCAAACTGTTTGGCCAGCTGCGCCTTATCTGCGCCAGGTAAATCGTCTAGTAACAAGGGTGCAGCTTGCTCACACAGCAGGCTAATGCCCGCTAACGAAAAGACTTTTTCAAAGGCTGCCGGAGCCAACTCGGCACGCGCCATCGAGGTGCTCAGTAACAATGCAACTAAAATTACAAAACGCATGATGGCGATACCCAAGATGAATCGTTGCAGCCTAGCCAGTCCGCTTACATCCAAGCAACTGATGCAAACAGATCGAGCTCTCAAGCAGCTTTTTTAACGCTGCTTTTCTTCTTTGGCATCAGGTATTTCATCAAACCCTGAAACCACATGACCAAGGCTGGGTTGCCCTGAATCTGGATCTCTTTGTTTTGAATGCCTTGCATAAAGGCCAACTGCTTGTTTTTTGCGGTCATGGTCGCGTAACCATAAGCGCTATCTTTAAAACCCAAGGCAAAGGCGGGAGCGCTGGCCGGACCACTTTTGCTGGTAATGCGCTGGTCTTTAACAATGAAATGGCGAGCAACCTTGCCGTCGAGGGTGTGCAGTTGAAACACCATGTCGCGGTCAACTAGTTGCTGCTGAAAGGCGGTATTTTTGTGGCTGGCTTTAGCCATTAAACGACCCAGCATCCACAACAGAAAACGAAACTTCATTGGCGCAGCCTCAAATGGTGAGTAAGTCAGCGGCGCATTGTAGCGTTTTGCGGGGTTATGCGGTCAGCCTAAAGTTGGGTTGTCCGAGGCCTGCCGGCCTCGGACAAGGTGCTCAGTTAACCGAATCTTTGAGCGCTTTACCCGGCTTAAAAGCCACGGTATTGCTAGCTTTAATGGTTACTGGCTCGCCCGTTTGCGGGTTCTTGCCGGTGCGGGCACCGCGATGGCGCTGCACAAAAGTACCAAAACCAACCAAAGTGACACTGTCTTTGCGACTCAGTGCAGTGGAGATTTCGTCGAGTATGGCATTCAGCACGCGAGCGGCTTGATCTTTGGTCAGATCAGCCTGTTCTGCGATGGCGGCGGCGAGTTCAGGTTTACGCATAGAAGCCTCTTTGTAGACGATTTATTGTTATTGGTGTTCGTGTGACTCTTCCCGAGCCACAACGTAATGCGCAGCAACAGCTCTGCGCTGCGACTGACCTTGGGAGAATGGCATGCGCCCGCCACTGACGCTAGCCTTGTCCGACACTTTGCCTAAGCACAAGCGCCGTCAAACTGACAAAAGACCGGCTATTTACGCCAAGAGTGCTGGTAACTGACGATTAAGCGCCAATTTCTCCTGCACGGCCGTTCCGGTTAACGCATAACCGAGCAAGCGCCCTTCAACGTCGTGGCACAGGGCTTTGATGTCGCCGCCAGTACCTTCAACGGTCCACTCGCCGGACACTCCACGCGGTGGCGGCGATACCACCAATGGGCATACCGGGGTTTTAACGGTGACCGGCATCGGCCCGTAACTGACTGCGCTCGGATTACCGGCTAGGGTTTGCGCCAAGGCGCGAGCACAGGCCATCAGTGGCATGACGTAGAGCAAGTTGAGGCCATCCACTTCGGCGCAATCACCCAAGGCAAAGATATTCGCGTGAGAGGTCTGCAGTTGCCGATCGACCACCACACCACGATTAACCGCCAAGCCAGCCGCGGCGGCCAAGTCGATGCGCGGGCGCAAGCCAACAGCAGAAAGCACCAGGTCGCAGACCACCTCAGTGCCATCGGACAAATGCGCCTGCAAGCCATCCGGGCCATGCTGCAAACGGGTCAGCACTGGGCCAAGGTGAAAGCGCGCGCCGAGGCTTTCCAGCCCAGCCTGAACCGCCGCAGCCGCCGCCGGATGCAGCAAACCGGGCATTATTTGCTCGCACGGGGCCACCAACTCAACGCTGTAACCGCCAAGACTTAGGTCGTTGGCAAACTCACAACCGATCAAACCGACGCCCAACACCAGCACGCGCTTTTTCCCCGCTGCGGCGCAGCGAAAGCGGGCGTAGTCTTCTAGATCATTGATGGAGAACACTGCATCTTGGCCATCGCCCGCCACGGGCACGCGGACTACTTCAGCGCCCGAGGCCAGAATCAGGTCGCGATAGGCCACCGCCTCGTCGCCAATCCACAGCTGCCGATGGCCCGGATCAATACCGCTGATCCGCGTATGGGTACGAATTTGTGCATTTAGCTGATCAGCCATGGCGCCGGCCTCAGCCATGCACAGGCCATCGGCATCTTTATTTTTAGCAAAGCCGGTGGACAGCATGGGCTTGGAGTACGAGCGGCCATCATCAGCGGTAATCAGCAGTAACGGCGTTTGCGTATCGAGTTTGCGAAACTCCTTAGCCAAGTTATAACCGGCCAAACCGGTACCCACGATCACCACTGGTGCGCTCATAAAAACTCCACAGATAAAAATAAGGCGGCCATCACGGGCCGCCATTTACGTGACTCAAGCAACTGCCGCGGCCGCATGGCCAACTTCAGCGTTCGGCGCGCACGACAAGCTGCGGATATTAGTTAATTTCGATCATTTCGAAATCTAATTTGCCCACGCCGCAATCTGGGCACAACCAGTCTGGCGGCACATCTTCCCAGCGCGTACCGGCAACAATGCCGTCGTCTGGCCAACCCATTGACTCGTCATAAACCAAACCACACACCACACACTGCCACTTCTTCATCGACTACAACCTCAGACCAGTAAAAAATTGTCGGACAATAATTCAACATAACTTAGCGCGCTTTGTACTGACTGACACGCCTATAAGCAAGTACCAGCGATCCACCCAACCTTTGCCCGGGGCGGCTGGCGATGCCAGCAAGCATGTTAAGCTGCGCCGATTATTAGCCAGCCTCCCCGCGTGCCGACTCCCATGCCGCCTGCCGCTTCCGCCCCATTGGTGCACTGGTGCACTGCCAGCCAACTGTCCACGCAGCCCGATGCCACGCAGCAGCAGTGGTTGTTTGATGAAGACTCATTAACCCGTAAATTGAGCGCTCTCTCTGCGCAACAGTTTTCTGTATTGCCGCTGCTTGAGGGTTGGCAAACCTTGCGCGTCGATGAGTGTTTGGCGCTGGAGGTGCCTGTTGGCAGTCAGGGCTGGGTGCGCGAGGTGTACTTACGCGGACACCAGCAGCCTTGGGTATTTGCCCGCAGCGTGGCCGCCCGCGAGGCTTTAGACGGCTCCGCGCTCGACCTAGCCCACCTCGGTACGCGCTCGCTGGGCGAACTGTTGTTTAGCGACCAAGCCTTTAATCGCGGCGTGCTGCAAGCCTGCCACTATCCAGCCGAATGGTTACCGGACCAAGTGCGCACCGAGCAGCTGTGGGCGCGCCGCTCACGGTTCAGCCGTGGCGCGCTGGCATTGCTGGTGGTCGAAGTGTTTCTACCCGCGCTGTGGCAGCATGCGCAAACCAGCAACGTATAATCTGCATCGTTTGCCCGGAGCCTGTTTATGTACCAACGCCTACTGAAAAGCCTCAACCGCGTGCACCCGCGTGCCGGGGACTTTATCCAACTGATGCGTTTGGACAAACCCATCGGTATTTATCTACTGCTGTGGCCAACACTGTGGGCGCTGTGGATCGCGGCCAAAGGCGTGCCGAGCGCCGCTAATTTAGTGATTTTCATCCTTGGCGTAATCTTAATGCGCAGCGCCGGCTGTGTGATTAACGACTACGCCGATCGTAAAATTGACCGGCATGTTAAGCGCACCCAAGCTCGGCCGCTGACCACTGGACGGATACTGCCGCGCGAAGCGCTGATTCTATTCGGCGCCCTACTGGCCGCCAGCTTTGCTTTGGTACTGCTCACCAATCAAAGCACTGTTTGGCTGTCGTTCGGCGGCGTCGCCCTAGCCGCCTGTTATCCGTTGATGAAGCGCTACACCTATTATCCACAGGTAGTCTTGGGCGCAGCATTCTCATGGGGCATGCCCATGGCGTTTAGCGCACAAACCGGTGAACTGCCGGCCAGCCTGTGGCTCCTGTACTTGGCCAACCTGCTGTGGACCGTGGCCTACGACACCTATTACGCCATGGTCGATCGCGATGACGACCTGAAGATCGGGGTCAAATCTACGGCTATTTTATTCGCCGATGCCGACCGGTTAATCATCGGCTGCCTGCAAGGTCTGGCCTTACTGTGCCTGCTACTTGCGGGGCCGCGCTTCGAGCTAGGGGGCTACTACTATATGGGCCTGACGGTGGCCGCTGGCTGCTTTGCCTGGCAAATGTGGCAGACCCGCACGCGCAATCCGCAGGCCTGCTTCGCGGCGTTTCTACACAACCATTGGGCTGGACTGGCGATCTTTCTGGGCATTGTTGTCGACTACGCGCAACGTTAGGCTGTGCAAACAGTTATGGATGTAACATCTCTGCAATAATTTCGTTATCTAATGCACGTTAAGACAACGAATGACTCGAGGTTAGCTCCATGGTTGGCAAGAACATTCTGATCGTTGATGACGAAGCGCCAATTCGCGAGATGATCGCCGTAGCGCTTGAGATGGCTGGTTACAACTGCCTGGAAGCAGAAAACGCTCAGCAAGCCCACGCCATAATTGTCGACCATCAACCCGATTTGATTTTGCTCGACTGGATGCTTCCCGGCACCACCGGCATTGAGTTGGCCCGACGCCTCAAGCGCGAAGAGCTGACCAGCGGCATTCCGATCATCATGCTCACGGCCAAGGGCGAAGAAGACAACAAAATTCAGGGCCTAGAAGTGGGCGCCGATGACTACATCACCAAACCCTTCTCGCCCCGTGAGTTGGTTGCCCGCCTCAAGGCCGTATTGCGCCGTGCCGGCGTCAGTGAGAACGAAACGCCTATCGAAATTGGCGGTTTGTTGCTCGACCCCGTCAGCCATCGCGTGACCATTGACGGCAAACCTGCCGAAATCGGTCCGACTGAATACCGCCTGCTGCAATTTTTTATGACTCACCAAGAGCGCGCCTACACCCGCGGTCAGTTGCTCGACCAGGTCTGGGGCGGCAACGTTTACGTTGAAGAGCGTACCGTTGACGTACACATTCGCCGGCTACGTAAGGCGCTGGGCGAGGCGTATGAGAATCTGGTGCAAACGGTGCGTGGCACCGGCTATCGGTTCTCGGTAAAAAGCTAAGCCGTCACTCAGCACCCAGCCCCGCACATCTGTACAGGGCTTTGTCCGGCCGTAATTGCCGCGCGCAAAGGCCGCTAGGCATAATGTTTGCGCCTCTCTAATTAGCGGGCAGCCGCGCTACTTTTTACCGCAGCAGGTCTTAAACAGTGTCTAATTCGCACTATTTCCGTATCAGTACGCCTGCCATGGACACCCCAAACACGTGAATTACAACTGGCGCAGCGCCCTTATACGCCGTCTGTTATTGCTCATCAGTGGCTGTTTGCTACTTGGCTTCTTGAGCGGTTATTTCGCCTGGTCGCTCGTCTTCGGTTTAAGTTTGTACCTAGGCTGGAACCTCAACCAGTTGCAACGCCTGCATCGCTGGCTCAAACAACACCACGCCGACGAGTCGCCACCCGATGGCTATGGTCTGTGGGGCGAAGTTTTTGACAACATCTACCACCTGCAACGCCGTGACCAAAGGGCGCGCGGACGCTTGCAAGCAGTGATCGATCGCTTTCAGGAGTCCACGGCAGCCCTGAAAGACGCGATTGTCATGCTCGACCGCGACGGTAATCTTGAATGGTGGAACCTTGCTGCAGAAACCCTGCTAGGCCTGAAAAGCCCGCAAGACAGCGGCCAGTCGATCAGCAACTTGGTGCGTCATCCGAACTTTAAAGAATACTTTGCCCTAGGCAAATACAACGAACCGCTAGAGCTGCCATCGCCAGTCAATGACCGCATGCGTCTGAATTTTCAGGTCACTCGCTACGGGAATGACGACCACCTGATGCTGGTGCGCGATGTCACCCACGTGCATCAACTCGAACAGATGCGCAAAGACTTTATCGCCAACGTTTCCCATGAGTTACGCACGCCCCTCACCGTGATTGCCGGTTATCTGGAAACCCTGCTCGACAACGTTGAAGAAGTGAATCCGCGCTGGCGTCGGGCGCTGCAACAAATGCAGCAACAAGACCGGCGCATGCAAACGCTGCTCAATGACCTGTTGATGTTGGCCAAGCTAGAGGCCACCGATTACCCCGCCGACCGTCAGCCGGTGGCGATTGATGAGTTGTTGCAGTCGATTAAGGTCGACGCGCAAGCGTTGTCTGGAGCGCGCAACCACAGCATCAGCCTAGAGTGCGAGCCCGGCCTGCAACTCAAAGGCAGCGAGGCGGAGTTACGCAGTGCGTTCTCTAACTTGGTGTTTAACGCTGTTAAATACACCCCGCAAGAGGGCCGTATTCAGATTCGCTGGTGGGCGGATGCCAGCGGCGCACACCTGAGTGTGCAGGACAGCGGCCTGGGCATTGAAGCCAAGCACTTACCACGCCTGACCGAGCGCTTTTATCGAGTCGACTCCAGCCGCAACGCCAGCACCGGCGGAACAGGCTTAGGCTTGGCGATTGTCAAACACGTACTGATGCGCCACCGTGGAAACCTAAAAATCGCTAGCGTGCTCGGCGAGGGCAGCACCTTCACCTGCCATTTTAAAACGCAACAGATCATCACTGACTAAGACACAACACACTCAAGACTGGGCAATTTGTGGCCCAGCCGCTAGGCTAGGACACCCGTACTGCCCTGCTGTACGCCAGCCAATCTATCGGAATACTTGAATCACCCCTATGGACCCTTCCATTAGCAGCATCGCCACCTCCTATTTTGCCGACTTCGGCCTTATCTTTTTCGCCTTACTACTGGTTTTACTCAACGGCTTTTTTGTTGCCGCCGAGTTCGCCATGGTCAAACTGCGCGCTACCAAAGTAGAGGCTATCGCCCGACAACATGGCTGGCGCGGACACATTCTGCGCACCGTACACAACCAGTTAGATGCTTACCTCTCCGCCTGCCAGCTGGGTATTACCCTCGCCTCGCTGGGCCTCGGCTGGGTCGGTGAGCCGGCCTTTGCCCACCTACTGCAGCCGCTGCTGCACTACGTAGGGGTCGACTCACCAGCAGTGGCCCACGGCATCGCCTTCTTCACCGCGTTCTTCATCATCTCCTACTTACATATCGTGGTCGGCGAACTGGCCCCTAAATCTTGGGCGATCCGCCAACCCGAGCGCTTATCGCTGTGGACCGCCGCACCGCTGTATCTGTTTTATTGGGCCATGTACCCAGCGATCTACCTGCTCAACGCCAGCGCCAACAGCATTTTGCGTATCGCCGGCCAAGGCGAGCCGGGGCCTCACCATGATCATCACTACAGTCGCGATGAGTTAAAACTGATTTTGCACTCCAGCCGCGCCAGAAACCCAGGCGACCAGGACATGCGCGTGCTGGCCTCGGCGGTAGAGTTGAGCGAGTTGGAAGTGGTCGACTGGGCAAACTCGCGCGAAGACCTGGTGTTCCTCAACAGCAACGCCAAACTAGACGAAGTGTTCAGCCTATTTCGCCGCCACAAATACAGCCGCTACCCGGTGTATGACGAAGAAGCCGGAACCTTTATCGGCATCCTGCACATCAAGGATTTGCTCCTGCAATTGTCGCTGCTCGAGATGCTGCCCTCCGCGTTCAAACTGCTTGAGCTGCTGCACCCGGTAGAACGGGTATCCAAGCACTTGGCGCTGTCCAGCCTGCTGGAGCGCTTCCGGCATGGCGCCGTGCACTTTGCTCTGGTGGAAGAAGCCGACGGCAAGGTCATCGGCTACCTGACCATGGAAGACGTACTGGAAGTGCTGGTCGGCGATATTCAAGATGAACATCGCAAGGCCGAGCGCGGCATCCTCGCCTACCAGCCCGGCAAACTGCTGGTGCGGGGTGACACGCCGCTGTTCAAGATCGAACGCATGCTCGGTATCGACCTTGACCATCTGGAAGCAGAAACCCTCGCCGGGTTGATCTACGAAAGCCTTAAGCGCATGCCTGAAGAAGAAGAAGTGCTCGACGTTGAAGGCCTACGCATTATCGTCAAGAAGATGAAAGGCCCTAAGGTTGTGCTGGCCAAGGTGCTCAGAGTTTAACCAGCAGTATGCAGGCCTGAGTGCGTTGCTGACGACCGCCAACACGTCACCCAGCGCTATAAACCAGAGCTGGGCTAGCGGCCTACCTGCGCAAAATTGGGCAGGCTGCCAACGGGTTGATTGAACTCGTAAGGGATCGACTCCAGCGCTAAGCCAACATTGCGTTGCACCACGAAGTGCAAATGCGCACCCGTGCTGTTGCCGGTATTACCGGAGCGCGCAATTGCACTGCCAACCGCAACCCGCTGCCCGACTTTGGCGGTAACTGAGCTACGCATCAGGTGCAGGTACACGCCCATGGTGCCGTCGTCGTGCAGAATGCGCACAAAGTTGCCGGAGGGATTATTGCCGCGGCCACTCTGGTTATTTTCAGTGTTCACCACCATGCCCCCGCGAGCCGCGAGAATCGGCGTGCCTTCAGGCATGGCAATGTCCATCGCATAGCGGCCTTTGGCGGTGAAGTGGCTGTAACGGCCATTGGCACCTTGGGTCAACTTGAATGGCCCGCCGCGCCACGGTAGCGGGTAATTGTAGTGCTTAGGCAGCAGCCGAGGGTCACCCAGAGCAGTACGCAACTTGGCTTTGTAGCGCATCGGTTTGTTTGGATCCACCGCAGCCAGCGTAACCAGGCGAATTTTGCTGCGCGGTGCTAACACCCAACGAATGGGCTTATCCGGAACCCCACCAGCATTGTCCAAATGATCCAAGCGCAGCTCGATTTCCACCGGGGCATACAGCTGGTTATTGACCAGTAGCGTTTCGCCGCCAGCGTGCTTTTTGGTTTCCAATTTCACCTGCAGATCGATGTGTTCAACCATGCGATCGCGAAACACAAACACCTGCGCACCGGGCGCAGCCTTATCGGTGTAAGTCACTACACCTGAGGCGTCCGTGTATTTGTAGATAGTCAGCGCCAGCGCCGGATTGGCCAGCAGCATCGCGCAAACAGTAATCCAACGCACAAACATAAGCTCTCGACTGTCATCGTGATTTTTGTTTTAGATAGACAAGGTTAGCAGCGCAACCCATGGATCGCGACATGTACGCTCAACCAATGTGCGGCAGTCGGCATTGCTCCGAATACCCGCGCAACGCGGCTAAGCGCGAGTCACAAGCCTTGCCGGGAGCCTGCGACACCAGCGGCACCGAGGGCTTTCGAGCTAAACCAACAGCGCGCAGGCTGTCAGATGGTGTTCGCTTAGAACGTACAACGGCGCCCGCGGGCGCCGTTAGCTTTGCCTGCGCCTACTTCAGGCACCCGGCACAAAGTGCTTCTGCACCGTGCCACGGGCGATCAGCCGCGACAGGTAATCGAGCTTTTGCGGATCGCGGTCAACGAAGCGAAAGGTGACTTGCAGCCACTCGCTGTCTGGGCTTTGCTCGAAGGCGGCAATCGCATGCAGATAGCCGTTAAGGCGCGCCACCTCACCCCCCTCACCCTGCTCCAAGTCGAGTACCGCGCTTTCCAGAATCTGCGGCAAGGGCTCGCTGCGCTTTACCAAAACCACTGCATCTTTAAGGCTCAGGCCTTTGATTACACAGGCCAGTACCCCACCAGGTAAACGTAACTGCCCCTGACCACGCCCGCTGGGAGTGGCGGTCGTTTTCGCCACGGCTGTTGAGGGCGCAGCGCTAGGCGCCGTGTTAACGCCCGTGAGGGTCGACAACGAGTCATTGGCAAATGGATTAGCCGCGGCGGGCTTAGCCGTCGGTGGCGGCGTTTTACCACCGGTAAGCGCCGACAAAGAGTCGTTAGCAAAAGGATTGCTTGCAGCAGGCTTGGCGGCTGGCGCCGCAGCAAGCTTGCCGCTACGGCTAAGCGCCTTGGCGACCTTATTGATCAGCTGCTCACTGGAAAATGGCTTGCCAACAAAGTCAGAAACACCGGCCTGAATGGCCTGCACAACGTTCTCTTTATCGCCACGGCTGGTGACCATGACAAAAGGCGTAGTTTTCAGCTGCTCCTGTTCGCGACACCAACTGAGCAGTTCAAGCCCCGACAACTCGGGCATTTCCCAGTCACAAAGGATCAGGTCGAAGCTCTGCTTGCCGAGCATTTGCTGGGCTTTTCGACCGTTGACCGCTTCTTCTATATGAATGCCGGGAAAATGGTTACGCAGACTCTTTTTAATCAAGTCACGGATAAACGGCGCATCATCCACCACCAGTACACTGACTTTGCTCATCGACCACTCCCCTTTGAATGGTTTTAAGCATAGTCGTGTGTACCGCTGTAGCGCTAACCGAAATACGCTAAGAACTGCAACGAATGCAGCATGGCGAGCAACATAACCAAGACCAGTGCTGCAAACACCGGCGCGTAAGGTAAGTTGCCCGCCCACACAGCGAGCTACCGGGCAAATTTATTCGCGCGACTTGCTCTGCACTTCTTCCTGCATGCGCTTGAGACCCATGTGCCGTACATCAGTACCGTGCACCAGATAGATCACCAACTCGGCAATGTTGCGCGCATGGTCACCGATACGCTCTAGCGAGCGCAGCGCCCAAATAACGTTAAGTACCCGCGAGATGGAGCGCGGGTCTTCCATCATGTAGGTCACCAGTTCGCGCAGGGCACTCTTGTACTCGCGGTCGATTACCTTGTCGTATTGCGCCACCGACAAGGCTAAGTCGGCATCAAAACGGGCAAAGGCATCCAGTGCCTCTTGAACCATTTTGCGTACCTGATCGCCGATATGGCGGACCTCAACATAACCGCGCGGCGCTTCGCCTTCTTCGCACAGCAATATCGCCCGCTTAGCAATTTTGGTGGCTTCGTCGCCGATTCGCTCGAGGTCGATTACCGACTTAGAAATACTGATAATCAACCGTAAATCAGACGCTGCCGGCTGGCGACGAGCCAGAATACGAATGCACTCTTCGTCGATATTGCGCTCCATTTGATTGATCTGCATGTCGCTCTCGCGTACCTGCAATGCCAACCCGGAGTCGGCTTCAACCAAGGCGGTAACCGCATCGTTAACTTGCTTTTCAACCAAGCCACCCATCGCCAGCAGGTGGCTGCGCACCTCTTCCAGCTCAGCATTAAACTGGCCGGAAATGTGCTGGGTGTGACTGTCTTTGTTCATCATAGTGGCTCCGCGAAAGCTGCCGGCTGCAAGCGAATAATTGCCCGCCGATTAAACGTCTATGCAAATACTGTTCGTACCGCAAGGTTAAGCAACAGCCCTGCTGTCAGCCATAACGACCAGTAATGTAGTCTTCGGTTTGCTTCTTGGCCGGGTTGGTAAACAGCGTGTCGGTGTCACCAAATTCAATCAGTTTGCCCATGTACATAAATGCAGTGTAGTCAGAGACGCGTGCGGCCTGCTGCATGTTGTGAGTCACAATCACGATAGTGAACTTGGTCTTCAGCTCGCAGATCAGCTCTTCGACTTTCAACGTCGAGATCGGGTCTAGCGCCGAGCACGGCTCATCCAGCAACAACACTTCAGGCTGTACAGCGATGGTGCGGGCGATTACCAAACGTTGCTGCTGGCCACCGGACAAACCCAGCGCCGAGTCGTTAAGGCGGTCTTTGACTTCATCCCACAGCGCGGCGCCGCGCAGTGACTGCTCAACGGCCTCATCGAGAATGCGCTTCTGGTTAATGCCCTGAATACGCAAACCGTAGGCGACGTTCTCGTAGATGCTTTTCGGGAACGGGTTGGCCTTCTGAAACACCATGCCGACGCGGCGGCGCAGGTCTGCCACATCTTCGCCTTTGCGATAGATGTCGCGGCCATCCATGTTGATTGCGCCTTCGACGCGGCAACCGTCAACCAAGTCGTTCATGCGGTTAAAGCAGCGTAACAAGGTTGACTTGCCGCAGCCCGATGGGCCGATAAACGCGGTCACCCGCTGCTTGGGAATATTCAACTTAACGTCGAACAGGGCTTGCTTGTGGCCATAGAACAGGTTCAAGCCGGGCACTTCCAAACCGACCGTTTCTTCGGCCAAACGCAAGCTCTGCGAGCTGCGGCCAAGATTGCTCATATTGATGCCATGTGTTTGCGGTTCTTGTTGCATGACTTCACTCCGTAACGGATGCGTGAAAAATTGTTGCATGGGTGGACAACGCTGCGCGGTTGTCCACCTTACAAAACGGGTTGTTTGCCACTAGATCAATGATCCAATGCTTTGTATTTTTCGCGCAGGTGGTTGCGCAGGGTTACCGCCGAGATATTCAGCAGCGCGATCACCAGTACCAACAACGTGGCCGTGGCAAACACTAACGGCCGCGCTGCTTCAACGTTGGGACTTTGGAAACCAACGTCAAAGATATGAAAGCCCAAGTGCATGATTTTTTGATCGAAGTGCAGGAACGGATAGTTACCATCCACCGGCAGTGCCGGGGCCAACTTAACCACGCCCACTAACATCAGCGGCGCCACTTCCCCGGCGGCGCGGGCCACGGCCAGAATCAGCCCGGTCATCATCGCAGGGCTCGCCATCGGCAAGACGATCTTCCAGAGGGTTTCCGATTTAGTTGCCCCCAGCGCTAAGGAACCTTCGCGCAGCGCCCGAGGAATCCGCGCCAAGCCTTCTTCGGTGGCGACAATCACCACCGGAACGGCCAAAATCGCCAGGGTCAGCGAGGCCCAGAGCAAGCCGGGAGTGCCGAAGGTCGGTGCCGGCAGCGCCTCAGGGAAGAACAAGCTATCCAGCGAGCCACCCAACACATAGACGAAGAAACCCAAACCGAACACCCCGTAAACAATCGCCGGGACGCCGGCCAAATTGTTTACGGCGATACGAATAATCCGCGTCAGGGTATTTTGCTTGGCGTACTCGCGCAGGTACACCGCCGCCAGCACGCCGAATGGGGTGACAATCACGGCCATCAGCATGGTCATCATGATGGTGCCAAAAATCGCCGGGAAAATCCCGCCCTCAGTGTTGGCTTCGCGCGGGTCATCACTCAAGAACGACCAGACGTTTCTGAAGTAGGTGCCCAGTTTGGCAAACACCGACATATTGTTGGGCTGCAGCGCCTTAACGATTTTGCCCAGGCTGACTTCTTTCTCTTGGCCACCGACTTCGCGCAGCACCAGGCTGTCGCGGTCGAACTCGGCGTGCAGGCTGATCAGCTCGCCTTCCAGCGCCTGATAGCGCGCTTCATAGGCGGCACGCTCGGTGTCGATGTCGGCTTGCGCGGTGGCATCTAAGCGCCCTTCCAGCTCCAACTTGCGGGTTTGCAAGCGCAGGCGTTCGAGACCATGGTTGATGGCGCTGATGTCTTTCTTTTCCAGCTTGGCAAGTTTGCTCGACAACTGGCTAACCCGCTCCAACCGTTCCTGCAGTTGTGGCCAGGCGGCCTGACCTTCGGCAATCACCTTGCCGTTTTCTTTCAGGCTGACGATATAGCCGTAAAAGTTGCCCCACTCACGACGCTCCAGCGCCACCAACTCTGGCGGATAGCTGTGGTCGGTCAACCACTCACCAATCACCCAAGAAAAGTCGCTGCCATTAATGTCGCGGTTGCCGATTTTAATCAGCTCGCGAGTCATAAACTCAGGACCCTGCTCAGGCACCGGGAAACCGGCGCTTTTCAAGCGCACGCGGGTAACCTCTTCATCCTGCACTATCTCGCCGACGATCAAATGCGCCGTTTGACCGGGGATCTGATAGTTGGCCTGCAGCAAGTCTGCCGGCCAAAAATAACCAAAGCCGCGCACGCTAATCAGCAGCAACAGACCGATGGTCATGATCACTGCAATCGACACCGCACCGGCGCTCATCCACACGCCGGGGGCACCGCTCTTGTACCAACTTGTCAAAGAATGCTTTTTCACGATAACTACCTTTTATTCCACACCTGAGGGCAACGCGGATTAAAGCGACGCGTACTTGCCACGCAAGCGTTGACGTATCAATTCGGCCAAAGTGTTCATCACGAAGGTGAACGTCAGCAGCACGAAGGCGGAGAGAAACAGCACTCGGTAGTGTGAACCACCGACTTCTGATTCGGGCATTTCCACCGCCACGTTAGCCGCCAGGGTACGCATGCCCTCGAAGATGTTGGCGTCCATAATCGGTGTGTTGCCGGTGGCCATCAGCACAATCATAGTTTCGCCGACGGCCCGGCCCATACCGATCATCAGTGCCGAGAATATCCCCGGACTGGCGGTCAGAATCACCACCCGCGTGAGCGTTTGCCAAGGCGTCGCACCCAGCGCTAAAGAGCCCAGTGTCAGGCTTTTCGGCACACTGAAAACGGCATCTTCGGCAATCGAGTAGATGTTCGGGATCACCGCAAAGCCCATGGCCAAACCGACGATCAAGGCGTTGCGCTGATCGAACTGAATGCCCATATCATTGGAGATCCACAGGCGCATGTCGCCGCCGAAGAACCAAGCCTCAAGATACGGGCTCATGCCCAGTGATAACCAACCCACGGCCAACACCACCGGAATCAGAATCGCCGCTTCCCAGCCGTCGGGGACGCGCTGACGAATCGACGCCGGCAAACGGCTCCAAGTAAATCCGGC
>JBBKVZ010000207.1:0-4550 GCA_037968715.1 Pseudomonas sp. | reverse complement strand
TCTTGCGCCGCCAGCGGAATCACGAAACCAATTACCGAACCCAACCCTTGGTCGAGCAGGCGCGCCAACCGTTGGCGCTCTTCAGGCGCCTCAAGGTCGAGCTTAAGCGGGTCGAGATTATTCGGCAGTTGCGCTTCGCGCTGCGCCTGCACCATGACATCTTCATAGGCAGCAATGGCCGAGTTGTCCGGTAAGTTCAGACCGCGCAGCAGTTGCTGGGTAAATTGCTTGGCGTGCTCAGCGGTGTAACCGTCTTGGGCATCATCAGCCGAAAACAGGCTTTCATCCATCCACATCGGCAAGCCGTCGACACGCCAGTAGATGTTCAACGACCAGCGTGGCAACGGCTCGCCCGGATACCACTTGCCTTGGCCGTAATGCAGCATGCCGCCGGGGGCAAAGTGATTTTTCAAGCGATGGGTTAGTTCACCGGCCAATGCACGCTTTTCTTTGCCGTGGGCTTCGGTATTCCACTGCGCGCCGTCCATGTCATCAATGGACACAAAGGTCGGCTCGCCGCCTTGGGTCAGGCGCACATCCTGCTGTTTTAAATCGCGATCAACCTGATGACCAAGCTGCTCAATCAACTGCCAATCTTCTTCGCTGTAAGGCTTGCTTACCCGCGGGTCTTCATGGATACGAGTGATCGTCATCTGGTGGTCAAAGGTGACTTCGGCCTTGTCCGACAGGCCCGTGATAGGCGCTGCAGAGGAGGGCATAGCCGTGCAGGCGAGGGGAATATGCCCTTCGCTGGCAAGCATGCCTGACGTTGGGTCGAGACCAATCCAGCCCGCACCCGGGATAAACACCTCGGTCCACGCGTGCAGATCGGTAAAGTCTTGCTCGGTGCCGCTAGGGCCGTCGAGTGCCTCTTGGTCGGCGCGCAGTTGAATCAAATAGCCGGAGACAAAACGTGCCGCCAGGCCGAACTCACGCAGTATCTGCACCAGCAGCCAAGCGGTGTCGCGGCATGAACCGGAGCGTTTTTCGAGGGTTTCTTCTGGCGTTTGCACGCCAGGCTCCATGCGCAAGGTGTAAGCGATGTCGCCCTGCAGGCGCTGGTTCAAAGCCACTAAGAAATCGTTGACGGCCAGCGGCTTTTTCAACAGCTCAGCGCGTGAGGCGTCGAGCCATTTTTTTACTAATGGCCCAGCCTCGTTAGCTTTTAGGTAGGCAGCCAATTCGTCGTTCAATTGCGCCGGATAGCTGAATGGAAACTGCTCAGCGTATTTTTCGACAAAGAAGTCGAACGGGTTGATCACCGTCATATCGGCGATCAAGTCCACGGTGAACTCTAAAACATCGGTTTTTTCCGGAAAGACAAAACGCCCGATGTAGTTACCATAGGGGTCTTGTTGCCAGTTAATGAAGTGCTTTTCCGGATTAACGCTTAACGAATAAGAAAGTATCGGCGTGCGGGCATGGGGCGCCGGACGCAGGCGGACTTCGTGGGGCGACAAACCCACGCGACGATCATAGTGGTACGTAGTCTTGTGGTGCAGCGCGACGCGAATAGCCATAGTTAATACCTTTAGTTTAAAGGATTGCACTTCGGTGGGATCGGCCCAGCCATATCACAATGCTTTTACAGGATGAAATCAGGTTTTATGCTTTCGAGCGCTGGCCAGTGCGAGTAAGTCACTCGGGCGGATTAGGCCATGGCGCAGAGGTAAAGATAATTTAGACGGTATGCCCATTGTGCATACGAAAAAAACAACGCCCCGCGATGGCGCTTTTGAATGGTTGGAACTAGCGGGTGGCCAACAGTATACCCTCTACACGGCACTGTTTACAGCGCAGCGTCAGTCGCAAGCTGATCTTGGCGAGCGTAAGGGCTTGGAAGTTATGCTGAAAAGAGTTACCCCAGAAATCGAAGAAACTGTCGATACCAACCACCACGCAGCGGGCAAACAGCCGTTCTACCTGCACCAAGAGTTAGCGCTATGACCAATCGACTGCCTCAGGCAACGAACGCCACCGTCGCATCGCTCGACGATCTCGCCAAGTTGGCTAACTACTCGCTGATGGACACGCTCAACAGCGATCCTGAGGCGACAGCCGACGGCGCAGACCATGCGCCGCGCCAAGTGTTCAGCGGCCACTATGTGCCGGTCAAACCCACGCCCATTGAAGAGCCAGAGTACGTCGCGCACAGCCAAAGTTTGTTCGGCGAACTGGGTTTTGCCGACAGCCTGGCGCAGTCGGCTGATTTTGTGCGGATGTTTTCCGGCGACCTCACCCAGGTTCCGCCGCCGCTGCGTAAGGTTGGCTGGGCGACGGGCTACGCACTGTCCATCTACGGCAAAGAATATTACCAACAATGTCCGTTCCGCACCGGCAACGGCTACGGTGACGGGCGTGCCGTGTCCGTACTGGAGGCGGTGATTAACGGTCGCCGCTGGGAAATGCAGCTCAAAGGTGGCGGCCGCACGCCGTACTGCCGGGGCGCGGACGGTCGCGCCGTGTTGCGTTCAAGTGTCCGCGAGTTCCTCGCACAGGAGCACATGCACGCGCTCGGCGTGCCAACCTCACGCGCGCTGAGTTTGTATGTGTCGAAAACCGAGCAGGTCCAGCGGCCGTGGTACTCGCCGGGCTCGCACGCGCAGGATCCCGACCGGATGATAACGGAGGCCGTCGCCATCACGACACGGGTCGCCCCGTCGTTTATCCGCGTCGGCCAACTTGAGCTGTTCGGACGCCGTGCGCGCAAGCAGGAACACCCGCAAGCGCTGCAGGAACTCGAGCAGCTGGTGTTGCACTTGATAGCGCGTGAGTACGCGCAAGTTATCGACCCGCAACTCAGCACCGCCGCAAAAGTGCTGTTGCTGGCGCGCGAATTCCGCCGCCGCCTAACCTCGCTGGTGGCAAACTGGGTCCGCGTTGGCTACTGCCAGGGTAATTTCAACGGCGACAACTGCGCGGCCGGTGGCTTCACCCTCGACTACGGCCCCTTCGGATTCTGCGAAGTGTTCGACCCGCACTACCAACCGTGGACGGGTGGCGGAGAGCACTTCGCGTTCCTCAACCAACCGGTGGCCGCGGAACGCAACTTCCAGATGTTTTGCATGGCGTTGCGGCCGCTACTGAGCGCCCATCAGGGCTCTGTGGACCAGGACTGTCTGCAGCTGCTCGAGGAGATTCGCAGTGGCTTTGCGGCAGAAATGCAAACGCAAATGGAGCAGATGTGGGCAGCCAAGTTGGGGCTGGATACGTTTCACCCGGCGTTGTTCCGCGAGCTAGAAACGCTCATGCGGCAAACGCCAGTCGATTACACCTTGTTCTTCCGCGAGCTATCGACGCTGCCTGACGACATGGCCGCACTGAAAAAAAGCTTCTACCAGGGTGCGCCACAAGACCCAGAACTGCAGCAGCGCTGGTCCGATTGGCTAACAGAATGGCAATCACAGGTTGGCATTGGCTGTACGCGCGACGTGAATCCAGCGCAGTCTCGCAGCCATGAGGAGCTCTCTAGGCAGATGAAACTGGTCAACCCAAAATACACGTTGCGCGAGTGGTTTCTTGTGCCTGCGTACAGCCAAGCAAGCGCGGGTAACTACGCACTCGTGCGCGAACTGCAGGCCGTTATCACCCAGCCCTACGCCGAACAGTCGCAGGCGGTGGAGGACAACTACTATCGGCGCAAGCCGGCTGAGTTCTTTAATGTCGGTGGCTTGTCGCATTTGAGCTGCTCGTCGTGATTTCTTAAGCACTGCTCGCTGCGGTAGTGACGTGCGGGACAGGGTAGGGCCAGCACGCTGACCCCAACAAAAGCGTCGAATGCCTAGCAATCGACGCCGTTACCCTGGCCGCGCGCCACAGTGTTCGCCTGCTACTTCGACTAGCCAGTGTATGCGGCCTTCGGTATCGAAATACGCGCATGGCAAAGCATCGCTGAGAGTTCTCGCAGCGACGGGTGAACTTCTTCATCCACAAGCCGTTCGGCTTGCAAAATGTTCAAACGATGCAAGTTGAGGATCTTTTCTAGCGGTTACACAAAATCTGACGTGGCGGCGAAGCCTCAGCTGTTGATTCGGAAGGGCTTTGAGGATTCTCATCGTTGACGGAGTTCTCTAGTTAGCTGACGTACGACACATCTGCTTAGGAAGCAGGACAATCATTTAGTTGATTTAACATAATATACATTATGCGTAGTTACTAGTGCAGGAATCCCCAGGCACCCTGTGCTGAGCATTTTGCGCATTCGGCTGTCGCAATGCTTAGGCTTGTGCAGCTTTCAGGCTTAAGCCGCTGACAGCTATTATTTGCTCTAGCGCATTTCACCGGCGGCCAATAATGCCGGCGTCATGCAGATCGCTTGTGCATTTGATCCAAGTCAAAATATGCAGCAAGGGCTTGGCACTAAAGCCAAAGGCTTCGCATAATGGGCAACGTTACGTTTAATTGGCTGCGGACAATGCTGTAAGCTCCGGGGCCAATTTAATGTAACGTCGATTATGCGACAGTCCGTTACCGTAACTATCCCCCCGCACCGGATCGACCAGACACGGCTTTACGCAGCCGGTCGGGACGATTCCGAGGCTGTACGGCAC
>JBBKVZ010000206.1:0-13418 GCA_037968715.1 Pseudomonas sp. | reverse complement strand
AAACAGGCGAGTAGCTCACCTTTACGGGCCATTTGCATGCAGCGTGGGTAAGGATAAGAGCGCAGCTCAATGGCGGTGTTCGTTGCGGCAAAGGCCGCTTTGACGATATCCACGGACATGCCTTGGATGGTGTCGTCCTTGAGCGCGCAGTAAGGAAACCAGTCGTCTTCGGCGCCAATTAACATGGTTTCGGCGCGGCCGCTGTTCAGCCACAGGCTGCAGCAAGCTGCGAGCAGGAAGTGGCCTAGATGGCCGCAGCGGCGATCAGTCATCAGCAGAGCGTTCCATGCAGTAAAGTTGCAGTGTAGTGAGGATTGTCTGAGCGATACTGCGACAGATTGGCTCAGCGTGGCTAACTAGGCTCTTTCGGCAGCTCGGGTAGTGCGCGCAATGCTTGCTCGTACCAGGCTAAATCGAAAGGTCGTTCGGCGTCGAGCATGGCACGCACTTCATAAGCCAGCACTTGGGCCATCAGCTCGATAACTTCTTCGCGCGGGTAACCGACCAAGGTCAGCTTGTTGTAGGTGGCTTGGGCTGCTGGCGGGCTATTGGCCTCTAGTTGGTTCTCGATAGCCTGGGTCAGGGTTTGCTCTGCGAAGGCTTCGTCTTGGTCTTCGGCGTTGTCGATGTCATTCATGGGTAGAGTCCTATGGCGGTTGCAGGGCAAAAACTCGCTGAGTTGCCTAGTGGCGCGCGCTAAGCCGCGCGCCGAGCAATTTAGCGGCTGGCCAACAAGGCTTGGCCACGAACGATGGCGGCGCGTACCTGATTGGGCGCGGTGCCGCCGATATGGTCGCGGGCATTTACCGAGCCTTCGAGGGTCAGTACGGTAAATACGTCGTCAGTAATCTGCTCACTGAAGACACGCAGCTCTTCTAGGCTCATTTCCGCCAAGTCTTTGCCGGTTTCGATGCCGTACTTCACGGCATGGCCGACGATCTCGTGGCAATCACGGAACGGCAGACCTTTGCGCACCAGGTAATCGGCCAAGTCGGTGGCTGTGGAGAAACCGCGCAGTGCCGCTTCACGCATGCTGCTGCGTATGGGTTTGATCGCCGGAACCATGTCGGCGAAGGCGCGTAGCGAGTCGCGCAGGGTGTCGGCGGCGTCGAACAGCGGCTCTTTGTCTTCCTGGTTGTCCTTGTTGTAGGCCAGCGGTTGGCCTTTCATCAGGGTCAAGAGGCCCATCAGTGCGCCGAATACCCGGCCACTTTTGCCGCGCACCAACTCGGGTACGTCGGGGTTTTTCTTCTGCGGCATGATCGAGGAGCCGGTGCAAAAGCGATCCGGCAGATCAATAAAGCGGAACTGCGCGGAGGTCCACAGCACTAACTCTTCGGAGAAGCGTGACAGGTGCATCATGGCGATGCTGGCGGCGGCGCAGAATTCGATGGCGAAATCTCGGTCGGAGACGCCATCCAGCGAGTTGCCGCCCACGGCGTCAAAACCGAGCAGTTGTGCGGTCAGTTCACGGTCGATCGGATAAGTTGTGCCGGCCAGAGCGGCCGAGCCCAATGGCATACGATTGGTACGCTTGCGGCAATCGACTAGGCGCTCGTAGTCGCGCGAGAGCATTTCGAACCAGGCCAGCATATGGTGGCCGAAGATCACCGGCTGAGCGGTTTGCAGGTGGGTGAAGCCGGGCATGATGGTGTCTGATTCGCTCGCGGCTAGGCCGAGCAAACCCTGTTGCAGGCGAGTGATCTCGGCGAGGATCAGGTCGATCTCATCGCGCAACCACAGGCGAATATCAGTGGCCACCTGGTCGTTACGGCTGCGTCCGGTGTGCATTTTCTTGCCGGTCACGCCGATACGATCGGTGAGGCGTGCCTCGATGTTCATGTGCACGTCTTCCAGATCAACGCGCCAGTCAAATTGGCCCGCTTCAATTTCAAGCTGAATTTGCTTGAGGCCGGCTTCGATCGCGTCACGTTCTTCAACGCTCAGCACGCCGACCTTGGCCAGCATGGTGGCGTGGGCGATTGAACCCATGATGTCGTGCTTATACAGGCGTTTGTCGAACCCGACCGAAGCGGTAAAGCGGGCGACAAAGGCGTCGACGGGCTCACTGAAGCGGCCGCCCCAGGACTGGTTGGTTTGTTCAACGCTCATGGCATGCTCTCGGCGAATGTAGAAGTAATCGCAGAGCCACTGCTGGTGGCCTGCACGGCAAAAAAGTTCGGCAATAATAACAGGCTCAGCCGGATAATCATGGTTGCGCTTGTGCTAGGCGTGCTCGCCGTCGGCGCTGGGTCCGTGTGGCCCGCCGAGTTTGCCGGGGATTATTTTGCATGAAGTGAGATATACGCATTACGGCTCTATAATTTTTTTGGGTAAGTTGGCAGGCGAACTGTAGGTAGTTAACTTGCCGGCGCCGATCACCAGAAGGACACTCGACCGATGCACATTAACTGGCTGAATAAAGGGCGCGAAACAACGCCGGTTGAGGATGACTTCTTTCTCCCCGAGTTGTGTGTGCCTGAGGCGTTGTTGGTCTTGGTGCTGCTGGCTGAGTTGTTGGTGCTGGTGTTGGTGTTGGCCGAGCCAATGGATGGCGGCTTTAACTGGGTGCGTTTGGCGCTCACCTCGTTGTTTGCTCAGTGGATTGTCTTGCTCAGTGCCGCTTTGCTCTGTCGCCTGCGGCCTTGGCTCGCGGAACTGCCCGCATGGTTGGCGGGTATCTGTTGCAGTGTGGTGGTGGTGGGTTTGACTGTTGCTTGCACGGCGGTGGCCGATTTTTACCAGTTAGGTGGGCCGTTACAGCGCTATGGCGAGGTGAACTTATACCTGCGCCACGGTTTGATTGGTTTGATTATGTCGGCGTTACTGCTGCGTTATTTTTATCTGCAAAGCCAATGGCGCCGTCAACAGCAAGCAGAACTGCGCGCGCGTTTGGAGTCGTTGCAGGCGCGTATTCGTCCGCATTTTTTGTTTAATAGCCTCAATAGCATCGCCAGTCTGGTGACTATCGACCCCTTTAAGGCCGAGCAGGCCGTGCTGGATTTATCTGACTTGTTTCGGGCCAGTTTGGCCAAACCAGGCAATTTAGTGACTTGGAATGACGAGTTGGAGTTGTCCAAACGCTACCTGTCGATTGAACAATACCGTCTTGGCGAACGCTTACAGTTGGATTGGCAGGTGGGCAGCGTGCCGGCAAATTTGCCGATTCCGCAGTTAACACTGCAACCCCTTCTGGAAAATGCGCTGATTTATGGCATACAACCGCGTATAGAAGGGGGTGTAGTGGCTATCGAAGCGAGCTATATCGATGGCATATTTCGCTTGTGCGTCAGTAGCCCCTATGACGCCAGCATTGAGCTCCCCCCGTCGCGCGGCACTCATCAGGGGTTGGCTAATATAGATGCGCGTCTTTCTGCACTTTTTGGCCCAAGTGCCAGTCTTAGTGTGGAGCGGCGTGACGGGCGGCACTTTACTTGTCTACGCTATGCTTGTGCGAGACCCATGCAGGAAGCCTGAGCTCTATGAATGTCCTGATCGTTGATGACGAGCCCCTGGCTCGAGAGCGGCTGAGCCGTATGGTGGCCGAGCTGGATGGTTACCGAGTGCTGCAACCGTGTGCCAGTAATGGCCTTGAGGCATTAGCGCTAATTGATAGCCTAAAGCCCGATGTTGTGTTGCTGGATATCCGTATGCCCGGCCTTGATGGCCTGCAGGTGGCGGCAAAGCTGTGTGAGCGCGAAGCGCCGCCGGCAGTGATCTTTTGCACCGCCCATGACGAATTTGCCCTTGAGGCGTTTCAGGTCAGCGCGGTGGGTTATTTGGTTAAACCGGTACGCCCGGAGGCCTTAAGTGAAGCGCTGAAAAAGGCTGAACGGCCCAATCGTGTGCAACTGGCGGCACTGACCCGGCCGGCGATCGACCATGCCGGCGGCCCGCGTAGCCACATCAGTGCCCGCACCCGCAAAGGTATTGAACTAATTCCGTTGGAACATGTGATTTTCTTTATTGCCGATCACAAGTACGTGACCCTGCGCCACGAGGGTGGGGAAGTGCTGTTGGACGAGCCGCTGAAGTCATTGGAAGATGAATTTGGCGAGCGTTTTGTACGCATTCATCGCAATGCATTGGTCGCTCGTGAGCGCATCGAGCGCCTGCAGCGCACGCCTTTGGGGCATTTTCAGTTGTATCTGCGCGGCCTCAATGGCGAGCCGCTAATTGTTAGTCGGCGTCATGTGGCGGGTGTGCGCAAGTTAATGAACCATCTATGAGGGCGCGCGCCGCTATCTCTGGGTCTTTGCGGCCGTAGTTTCTCCGCCGCCGGCTGCGGTGGGTGCACCTCCCGCCGTGCTGTCTTATCATGAAGGCGTTCATTCGTTTTGAGAGCCGTCATGTCCATCCGCGAAATCCGCATTGCCACCCGCAAAAGTGCCCTTGCCCTCTGGCAGGCCGAATTCGTCAAAGCTAGTCTTGAACAGGCCCATCCTGGGCTGATCGTCAGCTTGGTGCCGATGGTCAGCCGCGGCGACAAGCTGCTCGACTCCCCGCTGTCAAAAATCGGCGGTAAAGGCTTGTTCGTGAAAGAACTGGAAACCGCCTTGTTGGAGAACGAGGCCGATATCGCCGTGCATTCGATGAAGGATGTGCCGATGGATTTCCCCGCAGGACTTGGGCTGTATTGCATCTGCGAGCGTGAAGACCCGCGTGATGCGTTTGTTTCCAATACCTTCGCCAGCCTTGATGAGTTGCCGGCTGGCAGTGTGGTAGGCACTTCCAGCCTACGCCGTCAGGCGCAATTGCTGGCGCTGCGCCCGGACTTGAAAATTCAGTTTCTGCGCGGCAACGTTAATACCCGTTTGGCCAAGTTGGATGCCGGTGACTACGACGCCATCATCCTCGCCGCCGCCGGTTTGATCCGTCTCGGTTTTGCCGCACGTATTCGTGCCGCCATTAGCGTTGAGGCCAGCTTGCCAGCCGGCGGGCAGGGTGCTGTGGGCATTGAATGCCGCAGTGCAGACTTAGAAATTCATGCCCTGTTGGCGCCACTGCATCACCGTGAAACCGCCCTGCGGGTCACTGCTGAGCGAGCGTTGAATAAACATCTGAATGGCGGTTGTCAGGTACCTATTGCCTGTTATGCGTTGCTTGAAGGTGAGCAGTTGTGGCTGCGTGGCTTGGTTGGCCAGCCAGATGGTGGCTTGTTGCTGCGGGCCGAAGCGCGGGCCCCGGTACTCGACGCTCAGGCGTTGGGCGAGCAGGTGGCTGAAGCGTTATTGGCGCAGGGTGCGGCCGATATTCTGGCGGCCGTATATGGCGAGGCCGGGCAAGAGTGAGTGCTTGGCGGTTGCTGCTGACCCGCCCGACGGCTGAGTCGGCGCAATTAGCGGCGACCTTGGCAGGTCACGGCGTAATCAGTTGCAGCCTGCCGTTGTTGCAGATTGAGGCGCTGGCCGAAAGCGCTGAACAGCGGGCGATGATCTTAGCTCTGCAGAGTTACTGCGCCGTTATCGTGGTCAGTAAGCCGGCGGCGCGATTAGGGCTAGAGTTGCTGGCTCGTTACTGGCCGCAGTCGCCGCAGGCGCCACACTGGTTTGCGGTCGGTGCGGGTACCGCGCAGATTCTTACAGAGCATGGCCTTGAGGTTAGTTTTCCTGCCCATGGCGATGCCAGTGAAGCGTTATTGGCAATGCCCGAACTGGCTACGGCTTTGGCCGTCGATAGCCCACGGGTATTGATCATGCGCGGCGAGGGTGGCCGCGAATTTATTGCCGAACGCCTACGCGGCCAAGGCGTGCAAGTCGACTATCTGCAACTCTATCGGCGTAGTTTGCCAGCGTATACGCCGGCGGCATTAATTGACCTGCTAAATTCCCAACGTGTGAATGGTGTGCTAATTAGTAGTGGTCAGGGGTTTACGCATTTAGTGCATTTAGCCGGCGCAGACTGGCCGCAGATGGCCCGCTTACCGTTGTTTGTACCCAGTGCCCGAGTTGCCGAGCTTGCTCGCGCAGCAGGTGCTGAAAATGTTGTGGATTGTTGCGGTGCCAGCGCCGTGGCTTTGTTGGCGGCGTTGCGGGTTCAGCCCGCGCCCGCTCTCTAATACAAAGGATGGATTCGTGAGCCAAACAACCGCTCCGCAAGATGATGTAGCCAATGATCTAAAAAATGCGCCGAATAATGCGCCGGCGCCCGTAGCGCGTGGTCGAGGCTTGGCGCCGTTGGCACTGTTGCTCGCCTTAGTGGCGGTGGCCGCTTCGGGTTGGGGCGTTATGCAGCTGCGCAACTTGCAGGCGCAAGCTCAGCAGCAGCAAGCGCAGTTGGCCGACACGCAAGCGCAAGCGCAAAGCCTTAGCCTGAGCGCGCAAGGTTTGGTGGCGCAGGTTGGCCAACTGCCCTCACCGGATGTTTTTGCCGAACGCCAGCGTTTGCTTGCCAGCCTGCAGGGCGAGCAACAACGCTTGAGCGTACGCCTAGACAACGTACTGAATGCCAGCCGGCAAGATTGGCGCTTGGCTGAGGCTGAGCATTTGTTGCGCTTGGCGAGTTTGCGGCTTACCGCGCTGCAGGAAGTTAATGGTGCCAAAGCTTTGGTGCAAACCGCCGACGACATCTTGCGCGAGCAGGATGATCCCGCCGCCTTCGCTGCCCGTGCTGAGCTGACGAAAAGCCTAGAAGCATTGCGCAGCTTGCAGCAGCCGGATCGTACCGGTTTGTTCTTGCAGTTGGGCGCCTTGCGCAGCCAGGTGGCCGAGCTTAATCCGCAAACCCCGGCATTTGCCGACAATGGTGGCGTGCTTGCCAGTTTGGCGGCCGAGGGCGACGGCAGCAGCCGTTGGGCGCAGTGGTTAGAGCGCTTGTCGCATTACTTTCGGATCGACTTTAGCGCTGCACAAGATATCCGCCCAATACTGGCCGGACAAGGCTTGGCGCAGGTACGCTTATCGCTGACCTTGGCGTTGGAGCAGGCGCAATGGGCGGCTTTGAATGGCAATAGTGAGGTGTTTCAGCAGTCACTGACGCAGGCGCGGGATGTCTTGAATGACCAGTTCAATCAAGACAACCCCGCTGTATTGGCTTTACGCAATCGCCTGGGCGAGTTGTTAACCCAGCCGGTTAGTGTGGTGATGCCCGATTTAACTCCGGCCATGGCCGCTGTGCAGGCTTACGTGCAGTTGCGTGAATCCGGCCCGGTAGCCGTTGAGGTGGTTATTCCTGAGGCTACGCTGGAGGAGTCCAGCCCATGAAGCGGATTTTTTTCTGGCTGCTGCTTCTGCTCGTGGTGCTGGCAGCGATGGCCTACGCAGTGACGCAAATTGAGCAGCCGGGCTACGTGCTGGTGGCCTATAAGAGCTTCCGCTATGAGTCGAGCTTATGGGGCACGCTGGCACTGCTCGCAAGCCTGTGGTTTGTGCTGTTTACGGTACGCTTGGCGTGGCGGTTATTGACCGCTTCTGGTCGGGTGGCTAATCCGTGGTCACGGCGCAATCGCAGTCGCCGTGCGCAGATGTCCGCCGAACAGGGCTTGTTGGACCTGTCTGAGGGGCGCTGGGAGCGGGCTTTACGGCATTTGCGGCGCGCTGCCGAAGCCGAGCCGCAACCTTTGATGCATTACCTTGGCGCTGCCCGTGCGGCGCAAGAGCTGGGTCGCTATGCCGAAAGTGATGGCTTGTTGGAGCGTGCCTTGGTGCGCCAGCCGCAGGCTGAATTGGCGATAGCGTTAGCCCATGCTGAGTTACAGGTTGCTCGTGGCGAACCTGGCTGCGCTTTGGAGACGCTGCTGGTGATGCGTGAACGCCATCCGCGCCATCGCCAAGTCATGCGTCAACTCCAGGCGCTGTATGAGCAACAAGGTGAATGGTCGGCACTGCTCGGTCTGTTGCCAGAGTTACGCAAAAGCAAGGCCTTGGACGCATCTGAATTGTTGGAGCTGGAGCGGCGTGCTTGGCGCGGTCGTTTGGCGTTAGCCGGGCAGAGTGGCCTGAATGCGGGTGAGTTAGCACTGCAGCCACTCACCCAAGCTTGGCAGCAACTGTCCAATGCTCAGCGGCACGAGCCCTCTTTGTTGCTGGCCTATGCCGAACAGTTGCACACGCTTGGCGCCGAACAAGAGGCCGAAGAGGTGCTGCGTCGCGCGCTCAACCATCATTACGATGATAGCTTGGTAGTGTTCTACGGCACCTTGCGTGGCAGCGATCCGGCACAGCAACTGCGGGCGGCGCAAGGCTGGCTTAAGCAGCGTTCGGACGATCCGCAGCTGCTATTAGCCTTGGGTCGTTTGTCGTTACAGAACAGTCTGTGGGCTCAGGCCCGTGACTATTTTGAGGCCAGTTTGGCGCAATCGCGCAGCGCTCAAGCCTGTGCTGAATTAGCCCGACTGTTGGCACATCAGGGCGAAGTTGTCCGCAGTAACCAACTGTTCCAAGAAGGCCTTGGCCTACTCGAACAGCCGTTGCCAACGCTGCCCTTGCCGGGCGTGGCTTAATCGGCAATCGCTAACTGGGCGTTGCTCGCGCCGCCCAGTTAGCGGGTTAAATCAGACACGTGGCCAAATCGAGGGCATGACGGTCTGCCCTTAGTCGCTTTTCGGCTTGAAAGAACCGTCAGCTTTGCTCTACCGTAAGTGCCCTTTCACTCTCTACGGATCTGCCATGTCTCTGGCCAGCCCGCGTTCATTATTTCTCAGTGCTTTTATCTTTTGCCTCGCGATCATCGGTGGTGCGCTCTATCTGGAGCATGTGCTCGGCCAGCAGCCGTGTCCGCTGTGCATCGTCCAGCGCGTCTGCGTGATTGTGTTTGGCTTGGTGTGCCTATTGGCAGCTGTGCATGCGCCGGGGCGTGGTGGTCAGCGTGCTTATGCACTCCTGGCTATGTTGAGTGCCGCTGCCGGTGTCGGTACTGCTGGGCGTCAGGTATGGCTGCAGAACGTGCCTGCCGATGAGTTGCCCGCTTGCCTGCCAAGTTTGGATTACATGATGCAGGCGTTGCCGTTCCAAGACATTGTGCGCTTGGTTTTGCACGGCTCGGCGGACTGTGCGGAAGTCAACTGGACGCTGTTTGGCATGAGCATTCCCGAGTGGAGCTTAATGGCGTTTGCGCTGATGATTGTATTTAGCTTGTATCAGCTTTTACGTCGCAACTAATTAAACGCCTGTATGAAATTTTCTCGGGCAGTGGCTTGATGCCATCGCGGGCCGGGCATAATCTGGCTCGAAGTGCCGCTAGGGAGTTGTTGAGCCTTGCTGGTGCCTTCCCATGCTCAAGCGCCTAAACAACAATTTTTTTTGTGCGCAAATGCAAAATAGCAATAACTAATAAGGGAAGTGAGATTGCCATGCTTGATAACTGTCAAAATGCCCAAGAGCGCTGGGGTGGAGTTCACCTGTTAATCGACCGTTGGTTGCAGGATCGGCTCGAATTAGTCTCTTCTTACAGCGTACTTGCAGAGTCTTCGCAGCCTGCAGTTGCCAATTCCCCAGCGGTTCAAGAGTTCTGTCAGAACTTGCTTGATTACGTCTCTGCAGGACACTTTGAGGTGTACGAGCAGCTGACCAGCGAAGCCAAAGCTTTCGGCGACGTACGTGGTTTGGAGTTAGCCAAGAAAATCTACCCGCGCATTGAAGTGATCACCGAAGCCGCGTTGGCCTTTAACGATCATTGTGACAACGGTGACAGTGGCGATAGCGTTTCACTGACCGCTGAACTTAAGCGTTTGGGGCAAATGCTGCATGAGCGTTTTGAGCTCGAAGATTGCTTGATTGAAGTACTCCACAACGCTCATCAAGATCAGGCGGTGGCTGCGCACTAATCTGTACAACGGATGCACGCCGACCTCAGTCGGCGACTCCCAGCAGTTCTACTTCAAAGATCAGTGGCGCGTAAGGCGGGATTAAATCGCCCGCGCCCTCAGGTCCGTAAGCTTGGGCAGATGGAATTACCAAGCGCCACTTTGCCCCTGTAGGCATGTCCTGTAACGCCAGTCTCCAGCCGTTAATTACGCTGTCCAAGCGAAACCATTGCGGCTGCTCGTTTTGATCAAACACACTGCCATCGGCCAAACGGCCCACATAGCGCACCTGCACTTTGCCACTTGCCTTGGGTTTGGCTCCCGACCCTGCGCGCAGTTCGGTGAGCAAAATGCCACCGGCCAGTTCGCGGATGCCTGCTTTAGCTTTTTCATTGACTAAGAAGGCAGTCTCCGCACGCATGGCTGGGTCGGGATTATTAGGTTGCGCCGCTAAGCGCTCTTCATGTTCGTTGAGTAGTTGTTCGATGCGTGGGCCTTTGAGGGCCAGCGGCTCACCTCGGTAAGCTTGACGCAAGCCATCGAGTAGGGCTTGCAAAGGTAGGTCGGGCACTTCATTGCGCAAACGCTCGCCCAAACGTACGCCCAAACTGTAGGCTAAGTCGTGCCCAGTTTCGGCTTCGGCAGCCATTAGTGGGGTCGATACTAGGCAAAATAATAAGGATAGGCGCAGCAGCATGGATGAGCTCTCTGAGTTGTGACGTCAATGATTATGCCAGCCTTGGTTGGCAGCTTAACGCGGTAGTTGGCGCTCGGTGGTGAGGGCGCTAGTATGGGCGCACATTCGTCCGCTAGGAGGCTCGCTATGTCGGCCAAGAAGAATACCGTTACTACCCCTTTGCATTTGCTGCAAAACCTTTCCCATAGCCTGCTTGAGCATCTCGAGAGCGCTTGTACCGGCGCCTTGGTTGATGCGGAAAAGTTGTTGGCTAAGCTGGAGAAGCAACGTGGCAAAGGACAGGATTTATTACACCGGGCTCGGGCCAAACTGCAAGATTCAGCCGTTGCCGGAAAAGTAAAAGCACAAGTTAAAGCCAAGGATGTGATCAGCGATCTTGAAGGCTTGCTTGATGGCTTGCAAGAGCGTCAAACCGAGACCCGCGCCTATATTGCTCAGCTTAAGCGTGATGCCCAAGAAAGCCTGAAATTGGCGCAAGGCATTGGCAAAGTGAAGGAAGCGGTAACCAAGGTATTGGATGCGCGTTCGCTTAAGGCCACTGCGGTACCTGCCCGCCCTGCGGCAAAACCAGCGGCTAAAGTAGCCACTAAAGCAGTTAGCATGCCGGCGGTTAAGGCTGCTCCAGCCAAACCTGCTGCTCGCAAAGCGCCGGCTAAGCCCGCGGCCGCTAAGCCTGTCGCTACTGCTGTAGCCAGCAAGCCAGCAGCCAAGCCTGCGGCCAAAGCTGCCGTTAAGCCGGTTGCCAAGGCGCCAGTTAAGGCCGCAGCTAAGCCAGCGGCAAAAGCGCCGGCCAAACCGGCTGCTGCAGCTGTTAGCGCTAACAACGCTGTAACGGCACCGGTTAGCAGCGCTTCTTAAGTCTGCTTTGCCTCGGCGCGCAGCAATTGCAGCGCGCCGAGTGGTGTTGCTACAGCGGCAAATGGCGTTAGCCAGTCGCCTGCAGCGCCATCCTCTAAAGCCGGCCACGTTGCGGCGCAGGTTTGTAGTTGCATCAGCAGTTGCTGTTCGGCCTGTAGTTCCAAAATCTTTACTTGTTCACGCAAAGCGGCCAGCTCTGGTTGCTGCTGCGCGGCTGCGCGCCAGTTTTTCCGCAGTTCTCTGAGCGGTGTTATGACTTGTTGTTGCCAAGGCTGTGCGAGACTTTGTAGTTGCTGCAGACGCTGCGGGCTGAAAGCCTGCGCGGTCTGTTGTAACCAGCACGCGCAGAGCAGCAGGCATACGTCGGCCCCGCTGTTTTGCAGGTGCAGGCAGGCTTGTTCAACGCCCGGACGTGCGTATAAACGCTGGGCAAAATTCCACAGATCAGAAGGCATGGTGCTTCCCGGGCAATGCTGGAACGAAGCTGATAGACTCCGCCGCCATTATGATACGACTAGAAAACCTCACTCTACAGCGTGGCCCGCTGCGTTTGTTAGAAGACGCCGAGCTAACCCTGCATCCAGGCCACAAAGTGGGCCTGATTGGTGCCAATGGCGCCGGTAAATCCAGCCTGTTTGCTCTGCTGCGTGGCGAATTAACGCCCGATGCAGGTAACTGCATGGTGCCGGCCGATTGGCGTATTGCGCACATGCAGCAGGAGGTCGAGACCCTCGAACGCTTGGCGGTCGACTATGTGCTCGATGGCGACATACGCCTGCGTCAAGTGCAGCACGATCTGGCTGCGGCGGAAGCGGCCCATGACGGCAGCGCACAAGCGCGCCTGCATGCCGAACTCGATTCTGCCGACGGTTACAGCGCCGATGCCCGTGCGCGCAAGTTGCTGGCCGGTTTGGGCTTTAGCAATCCGCAGATGACCCAGCCGGTTGGCGACTTCTCGGGTGGTTGGCGGATGCGCTTGAACCTGGCGCAAGCATTGATGTGTCCGTCGGACTTGCTGCTGCTCGATGAGCCGACCAACCACTTGGACTTGGATGCCATCATCTGGCTGGAAGGCTGGCTGAAGAGCTATCCCGGCACCTTGCTGCTGATTTCCCACGACCGGGATTTTCTCGATGCGGTGGTGGACAACATCGCCCATCTTGAGCAGCAAAAGCTGACCCTGTATCGCGGTGGCTACTCGGCCTTCGAGCGCGCTCGTGCCGAACGTCTGGCCCAGCAACAGCAAGCGTTCGACAAACAGCAAGTGCAGCGCGCGCACATGGAAAAATTCATCGCTCGCTTCAAGGCGCAAGCCACCAAGGCGCGGCAAGCACAGAGCCGAATCAAGGCACTGGAGCGGCTGGAAGAGTTAGCTCCGGCCCACGTCGACTCGCCGTTCGATTTTTGCTTTCGCGAAGCCGATAAAATCTCCAGCCCGCTGCTGGACCTAAGCGAGGCGCGCCTCGGTTATGGCGACAAAGTGGTCCTGCAGAAGGTTAAGTTACAGCTAGTACCGGGTGCGCGCATTGGTCTGCTTGGCCCCAATGGCGCCGGTAAGTCGACCCTGATCAAAACCCTGGCGGCCGAGTTAGAGCCGATTTCCGGGCATTTGCAGCGCGGCGAAAATCTGGTGGTGGGCTACTTTGCCCAGCACCAACTCGACTCTCTGGATGATCGCGCCAGCCCCTTGCTGCACGTGCAACGTTTAGCTCCCACTGAGCGCGAGCAAGTGCTGCGCGATTTTCTCGGTGGCTTTGACTTTCGTGGGCCGCGTGCCGATGAACCGGTGAAAAACTTCTCCGGTGGCGAAAAAGCCCGCTTAGCGCTGGCGCTGATTGCTTGGGGCAAGCCTAACTTGCTGCTGCTCGATGAGCCGACCAACCACCTCGACTTGGACATGCGCCTGGCCTTAACCATGGCCCTGCAGGACTTTGCCGGGGCGGTATTGGTGGTCTCCCACGATCGTCACTTGCTGAAGAGCACCACCGATGAATTCCTTTTGGTGGCCGACGGCCAGATCCAAGAGTTTGAAGGTGACCTGGAAGATTACGCCCGCTGGCTGGTGGACTTCCGTGCTCGGCAAATGCCGGTTGGCGCTGGCGGCGAGCCGGTTGCGGACAA
>JBBKVZ010000205.1:0-2917 GCA_037968715.1 Pseudomonas sp. | reverse complement strand
CCTTGTTCGGTGTTCAGGGTGGTCACCAAGGGTCCTTGGCGGCCTTGTTCGACGGCAATAAACGACACTTCCAGATTGGTCAGCTCACGCAGTTCGCGGGCGAACGCCTGGTCGATGCGAAAACCCATCACCACCCGCGCAATCGGTAACGGCGCCAGCACCGGGGCTTCCACCAACAGGTGGGCTTCACCGTCTAAGGCCACAATTAGGTACGCCTGGCCCAACTTGCGCGCCAACTGCAACTGCTGGCTGTAACGAAATGGGCTGCCAGCGGCGAAACCCTTAACGGTGGAAACCAGCACATTGCCGTCTAGGCCCAGCAACAGCACCTCGCTGGCACTGATGCGCGCACCATGGTTGGCCAGCACCGAGCGGATGGTGGCGCTGTCGTCACTGGCCACGGCATCTTTGAAGCCAAAGTCAGCAGACAACACCTGCAAGGCGTCACGCAACTGAGCGCCGCGAGTATCCAGTAAGCGCTCAAAAACCCGTGCACCAACACCCAGTTGCGCCACTGCCTGCTGCTTAACCGCCGCCCCGGTGGCCACCTGCACGGCGAAATACAGCGAACCCACCACCACCAACAGCAGCAGGATCAGCACCGAAGCGATGCGCGCCTGAAAACTGTCAGCGATCTTCATTGAGGGCCTTTTTGAAAGCTTGATCAAAGGGCGATACGGGCGCAACCGGCGGCGTGGCGACGGCTGCGCTGCTCACCGGTAGCGGCAAATTCAGTTGCAAGCCCGCAGCAGGCACCTCGATATCGGCGCCGACTTGCGGCAACAGATCGACCATCTGTGGGTGCCAGAGGGTCACCTGATAGCGACCGACGGGTAAGTTATCGATTTGCAGCTTGCCGGTTTCGTCACTGACCGCGAACCAAGGGTCCTCGGTGATATAGATATAACCGAGCATCCAGTCGTGGATATTGCAGCCCAGCACTACCAGCCCGGGCTTGTCGAACAGCACCGGCTCCGACGGCGTGCCTTTGTACAGACGCAACTCGAAGCGCTTGGCCGGGGAAAAGGAATACACCTGATGGCGGATATCGTCGCGATTAGGAAAGCTCACCCGCGTGCCGCTGCGTATCGCCAACACGGTCGGCAAGAACTGCTTGTGCACTTGGTCCATGATCGCCGGCTCAGGGCTGGCAGTGCCACCCTGTGGGCCGTGCAGACTGACCACTGCATTGGCCAACGGTTGTCCCTGTTGATCCGCTAACTGCACCTGCAGGCTGGCAGCCCCAGCCTGGCTGGCGCACAACAGTGCATACGTCAGGCCCATCACGCGCCATTGCCATTGCTTGCAAAACATATGGATTACCTTGCTTGGAAACAGCGAACGTCGCGCCCAGTGGAATTTACCTTGTGATCAGACTAGCCGTCCGTCGGCAGAAGAGCACGCACAAATACCGCGAATCCTGAATGCACAAAAGGGCCGCCCGACGAGAATGTCGGGCGGCCCTTGCTGTACCCAAGAAGTGCTTTAGCTTTGGGCTTGTTGATACTCCAATTCAGCTTCGGCATAACGCTTATGCATAGCCGCCGACGGTGCGGCGCCAATGCGGCTGAAAATCAAGATACCTAAGCTGGCGAGGATAAAGCCCGGAATGATTTCGTACAGGCCGGTCCAGCCGAAGAAATTCTTCCAGAGAATCACGGTCACCGCGCCGAGCAACATACCGGCCAGAGCGCCATTGCGCGTCATGCCCTTCCACAGTACCGAGAAGATCACCACCGGCCCAAAAGCGGCGCCGAAACCGGCCCACGCGTAAGACACCAGGCCCAGTACGCGGTTGTTCGGGTCAGATGCCAAGCCAATCGCCACCAGGGCCACCAACAACACCATGCCACGACCTACCCAAACCAGCTCAGTTTGGCTGGCGTTTTTACGCACAAACACCTTGTAGAAGTCTTCGGTCAGGGCGCTGGAGCAAACCAGCAACTGGCAGCTCAAGGTGCTCATCACGGCAGCCAAAATCGCCGACAACAACACGCCTGCGATCCACGGATTGAACAGCAGTTTGGCCAGTTCGATAAATACCCGCTCCGGGTTTTCGTTCACGGCGCCAGCCACTTCTGGGTGGGCGGCAAAGTAGCCGATACCGAAGAAGCCGACAGCCACAGCACCGGCCAAACACAGCACCATCCAGGTCATGGCGATACGTCGAGCTTTAGGAATCGACTTAACCGAGTCCGCCGCCATAAAGCGCGCCAAGATATGCGGCTGGCCGAAGTAGCCCAAGCCCCAAGCCATCAACGAAACCACGCCGATAAAGCTGGCGCCTTTGAGCATGTCGAAGTTGGTGGCGTCTTGCATCTGGATAGCCGCCAGAGTGGGATCGATCCCGCCAGTGGCCAACATGACGATAATTGGGGTGAGGATCAGCGCGAAAATCATCAGGCTGGCCTGCACGGTGTCGGTCCAGCTAACCGCCAAAAAGCCACCAATAAAGGTGTAAGCAATGGTCGCGGCTGCACCGGCCCACAGCGCGGTTTCGTAGGGCAAACCAAAGGTACTTTCAAACAATCGCGCACCCGCCACCACGCCGGATGCGCAATAGATGGTGAAAAACACCAGAATTACCAGTGCCGAGAAGATCCGCAGCACGCGGCTGTTGTCTTCGAAACGGTTACTGAAGTAATCCGGCAGCGTCAGCGCATTGCCGTTGTGCTCGGTTTGCACCCGAAGGCGCCCGGCGACAAACAGCCAGTTGAGGTAGGCACCGACGATCAAGCCGATGGCGATCCAGCCCTCTGACAGACCAGACAGATACACCGCGCCCGGCAAGCCCATCAGCAACCAGCCACTCATGTCCGAAGCACCGGCAGACAGCGCGGTAACGAAACTACCGAGGCTGCGGCCACCAAGAATGTAGTCCGCTAGGTTTTTAGTGCGCATATAGGCAATTAAGCCG
>JBBKVZ010000204.1:0-9376 GCA_037968715.1 Pseudomonas sp. | reverse complement strand
ATTGCGGTAGGTGTGCAAGATGGCCACGATAAACACAGAGGTGAGCAAAAAACTCAGGTTGTAGGCCAAGCTATTTTGATAATTAATCCCCGCCAGCAGCAGTAATAACAGCGCAATAGCGAATGCACCGCCGGTGCTACTGGGCAGAATAAAAATTCGTTTCTGGTTGAGCAGCACGCTGGATGCCGGCGGTATGCGCCGGGCCAGCCAGCGACTCCAACGTGCTTTTAGTTGCTCAGCCAACATCACAAAACCGGAATTTCGCGCAGCAGCCATTGCACCAATGCGCCACCGCCATGCCCAGACGGTGCGGCCACTTCCCGTAAGCGATGGCCGATGACAGAGGGCAATACTGCTTGGATATCTTCGGGAATCACGTAATCACGCCCGGCCATAAACGCCCACGCTTTGGCACTCGCCAGCAAGGCCAAACTGGCCCGTGGAGACAGTCCCCAGGCAAATTGCGGCTGCGTACGGGTGGCATCCACTAAGCGCAGCAGGTAATCGAGCAGCGCATCGCTAACCCGTACCTTGGGTATTTCGGCTTGAATCAGGGCCAGTTCTAGATGACTCAAAATAGGCTGCATGCGCGGTAACAGGCCACGGCGCGACTCACCGAGCAGCAGCGCTTTTTCCGCAGCTTTTGCCGGGTAGCCCAACGACAAGCGCATCAGAAAACGGTCTAGCTGCGACTCCGGCAAACTAAAGGTGCCCCCCGAGCTGCTGGGGTTCTGCGTGGCAATCACAAAAAACGGATCCGGCAAGGGCCGGGTCGCCCCTTCAATGGTGACCTGCCCCTCCTCCATGGCTTCCAGCAAAGCACTCTGGCTTTTTGGCGTGGCTCGATTAATTTCATCGGCCAGCACTAACTCGGCAAAAATTGGTCCGGGATGAAACACGAACTGACCGTTGTCTTTGTTAAACACCGAGGTGCCAAGAATGTCGCCGGGCAGCAGGTCTGAGGTGAATTGAATACGTTGAAAACTCAACCCCAATACCCGCGCTAAGGCTTGGCTGAGTGTGGTTTTGCCCATGCCGGGCAAGTCTTCTATCAACAAGTGGCCACGCGCCAGCAAGCAGCTCAGCGCCAGACGCACCTGCGCATCCTTACCCAGCACTACCTGATTAACAGCCTGAATGCAGTCTTCTATTCTGCTGCGCATGGGATCTCCCTTGAGTGTCGTGAGCCCATGCTACTGGCGCAGTTGCGCGCGGGTAAAGGCTTTCAGGTGCTTGGTATGACAACTCCAACCGAAGAGGCTGTTACCCAAGAGCGACGGGCATAACTGTAGAAACGTTCTTCACGGAGTTTGCTTAAAGACCTTATCCCGCCACTGCGGATTTTTCAGCAAGTGCAACAGCGCAGTTTGCAGTAGCTCGATACTCACCTTACTGGTGTCTGGGTGGCAGCCCATAGCCCGCAAGGTACTGAGAAACACCAAGGCGGGCGAGCCCATGTCTGGTCCCACAGATTCATTCAATGCCTGTGCTGTGCGCGTATCAGAAACCCACAAATCAAAACGGCGATGCGCCAGCATATTTGGGCCAAGTTTGGCGCTACGCACTTGCGTAACGGTAAAGCCGCGACTGATCAGGTACTCAGCGGCACCGCTGCCTAAATAGCTGGCAATTGAATAGCGCCGAGCATCTTCCAGAGTTTCTAGGTTCAAGCCTTGTCCTGAGACGGAATACAAACCATATCGACTGACCACCAGCGGGCTGATCCAACGCAAGCTGGCTTCCCGTTCTTGGCTGCGTTCGATGGGGAATACGCAGGTGTTGGCCTGTTTATTAACCATCAGCAAGGCCCGTTTAAGTGGCAGCACTTCAATGCTAAATGGCACCCCAGCCAGGGTAAAAACCTCTTTAACTAACTCAATCGTCGGGCCCTGCAGCGGCTCTTGCTGGGCATCGACCCATGGTGGTTCGTCATAGGTCAGTAGCTTAATCGGTGTTTGGTTGGCCGCCACTGGCGCGCCAAACAGGCTGTTCAATGCGCCAAACAGAAGCGCACTCAGCAGCAGGCTCGGCTTAGCACGCTTTACTGCCATTTTTGAATGGCCTCAAGGTAGGTGGCGGTTTGCCCAGGAGGATCCTCATCGATTTGCGGAACAGGCGAGCCGGGCTGGCCTAGCCAGTACGCCGCGCCCTTGGGCTGCGCCAATTGCGGTGCGCATTGTTGCATCTCGCCCCGCTCGGCAATGCGCCCTAGCTCAAGGTCTATTTTGCTGGCCAAATTATGCAAGCTACTGGCCACCGTCTGCTGGCCGCTCACCAGCGGCCCCAACTCTTGCCACCACAGCGGGGCAAGGGAGGCATAGTCCGGCACATTAGTGCCGGTGGGTGTCCACACGTCGCGAGCGCGGCTGCGGTAAAACTCAACCAGACCGCCCAAACGGGGCGCGGCTTCGCTCATGGCCGCCGACTGCACATCGGAGATACGTATTGGCGTCAGACCAACCAAGGCCTTGCGCAAAGACACGGTTTTCGACACGGTAAACTGAGCATACAACCAAGCGGCTGCTTGACGGTCTGCCGGGGTATTTTTCAATAATGTCCAGGCACCGGCGTCTTGATAACCGGACTTCATACCCGCCTGCCAATAGGCACCCACCGGAGATGGCGCCACTCGCCAACGGGCGCTGCCGTCAGCATTGGTCATTGCGCCGCCCGGCTTCAATAAGTCAGGAACAAAGGCGGTATACCAAAAAATTTGTTGGGCAATTTGCCCCTTAGGCACCCACTCAGCGGAGGTGCTGAAGGTCATTTTGTAGGCGGCGGGTGGCGCGTACAGGTCGAGCCACTGTTTGTACTTAGTCATGGCGTAAATGGCTGCCGGGCTGTCGAGGGCACCACCGCGACTTACTGAGGCGCCGACGGGATGACAATTTTCCACTCGAATACCCCAATCGTCCACCGGCAAACCATTGGGCAAGCCCTTGTCACCGACACCGGCTAAGCCCAACCAGGCATCCGAGAAACGCCAACCTAAGGAGGGCTCATTACTGCCGTAGTCCATGTGTCCCCACACCTGCTGACCATCTATTTCGCGTACATGCAGCGAAAAAAACTCGGCAATATCTTCATAGGCTGTCCAATTTAGCGGCACCGCCAATGCGTAGCCGTAGCGCTGTTTAAATGCTTGCTGCAAATCTGGGCGGCTAAACCAGTCTTCTCGATACCAGTAAAGATTGGCGAACTGCTGGTCAGGCAACTGATATAGCTTGCCGTCTGGCCCGCTGGTAAACCGCACCCCCATAAAGTCGGCAATATCCAGAGTCGGCAGGGTAACCGCTTGCCCCTCCCCGACCATGTAGTCAGATAACACCAGGGTTTTGCCCATCCGAAAATGCGCGCCAATAAAGTCGCTGTCATTCACGTACGCATCGTAGATGGGCAGGTCGGTTTGCATCTGCACTTGCAGCTTTTTCACCACGTCGTCTTCGCCAGTAATTTCATGCAGCACATGAATGCCGGTGATTTCACTAAAAGCCTTGGCCAGCACATTACTTTCATACACGTGGGTGCCTATATCTTCAGACACCACTCGTATAGTCATGCCTCGATAAGGCGCGGCGGCACGAATAAACCAAGCCATCTCTGCAGTTTGCTGTTCTGGCGTTAACGTTGAGGGTTGAAACTCGCGGGCAATCCAGTCTTGGGCTAGCTGCCGTTGTCCAGCAGGCAGGTCGGCAGTGGAACTGGCCGTGGCGACGCTAACCAGCCCAGCCACTGACCAGCACAACGCCAAGATTTTACGCAGATACATGGCAGACAAAAACTGCATAGATAGTGACGCCCTTCATCCAAGAGGTAACAGCGCTAAGCATTGTTGCTTAAATATAGCTGCTGATTGTTGAGTTGCTCAGAGCAAAAACTGCGAAGGAATAACCCTAAGATGCTACACAGCCCTTAGACACTGCAGCAGTATGAGAGGCCTACACCGAGACTAGCCAGTTGCGAGCATGCTTGAGCAAGGCGCAGTACCGGGAAACTACACACCACACCAGTATTCTAGGCAGTCAGCCTGAAAGGAATCGGCCACCCGAACGGATGGCCGATTAGCTTTACTTACTAGCGACGGCGGGCTCTGCTTTGCGCGGGCCAACCCAGTCTTTGAGCAGGCTGTAGGCGACCGCCAGTAAGGTCGGACCGAGAAACAGGCCCATAAAACCGAACGCCAGAATGCCGCCGAATACCCCGAGTAACACCACCACCAACGGCAAGATGCCGCCACGGCTGATCAGGTAAGGCTTGAGCACGTTATCCACACCGCTAACAACCACGGTGCCCCAAATACCGAGGAATATTGCCAAGCCATATTCACCCTTCCAGGCCAACCAAGCTGTGGCAGGGATCCAAACTAACGGTGGCCCCATCGGAATCAAACTGAACAGAAAAGTCAGCATGCCCAGCAATACAGCACCGGGTACCCCGGCAATCAAAAAGCCGATCAAGGCCAACACTGCTTGCGCGGCGGCAGTACCGATTACCCCGTTGACCACCCGCTGCACCGTACCGGCGACAAGCTGCAGGTAGTGGCCTGCCCGATCGCCTATCAAGCGCTCGAGCAAGGCATGAACAAAGTGCGCCAGCGCCGGTCCATCGCGGTAAAAAAAGAACACCAGCACAACGCTGAGGATCAACTCCAACATGCCGCCGCCGAGCTGTGCACTGCGCGCTAGCAACCAATTACCAACCTGGCCTAAATACGGTTGCACACTGGCAAACCAAGCCATGCCATGCTCACCAACGCTGTTCCACAAATCTAGCAGCCGGTCACCCACCAACGGCACTCCGACAAGCCATGTGGGCGGCTCCGGCAAACCATCAACCTGGATGGTTTTGATAAACGCGATGGCGTTCTGCACGTGATCCGCCAAGTTGAAGCCCAACCAGACCAGTGGCGCAGCTAAGGCCAACATCCAGCCAAAGGTCAGCAGCAAAGCGGCCTGAGTAATGCTGAAACTCAGCCCTACGGTGAGCAGGCGCATCAGCGGCCAGCTGGCGAACGCCAAAACGGCAGCCCAAAACAGGGCAGACCAAAACGGCGCCAAGACTAACGTGCACGCGCCCAACAGCATCAACAACAGTATCTGTACCAACAGGCGGTCATTATCAAACATCCGATGTTGCTCCCTGCACGCAATTAAACAGCGGGTGAATCAATTGAGGAATGCACCCGGATTAGGTTAGTCACGTAACACCTTGATCAGCAGTCCCTGGTGACTAGCCTGCTCTACCTGCATGCGGCTGGCCCGAATACCCTTGGCATTCAGCGCTGCTTGCCAAGCGTCAGCCTGCGGCCCGGACAAACTAACCCGCAAGGTGCTGTCCATGCTTAAGCTGCGCGCCAGCAGCGTGACCCACTGCGGGGATGGCGGTGCCGGAACGTCGAGTGCCAGTTGGCCACTGCTTTTAAGTTGCTTGAGCAAGGTCGCTGAATTAGGCAATAACTCGCCCAGCGGCGCACTGGCATTCAGCTGTTCAACGTGTAAATAAGCGCGACGATTACCGCGTGTTACCGCGTACAGCGCAACCAACTGGTCTTGTCCCGCCACAGTAAGGCGCATCAAGGCGTAGGTTTGCTGATCATCACCGCCATTTAATAGCGCGTCGTCAAACACCGTATTTGCCCACAAACTGCTAGCGCCACAGTCGCGCCCCCGACACCAATAGAGCAACTGCGCACCCTGTGTTTGCAGGTGCTCGCGAGCGGCAGTAAAGGCTTCAGAGGCCGAGTGTTCAGCCGGCAAAGCGTACGTCAGGGCCGTCAACTGGCCTTGGCTGCGGACTTGCTTCTCGATGCGGGTCCGACCACTAATGCGCTGCACCGGCGCGGCGGGAAAAACCCTCTCTTGGCCGCTGCTTTGTCGAAAATCGACAATTTGCGCACGGGGAAAGCGCGGTAGCAATTCAAGATCTTGGCTGTCTGCTACGTCGGCAGCCCACAGGACAGTGCTGCAGCAGGCGAGTGTCGCCACGCTGACTAAACGTAACCAGCCCATCAGTGAGTCAAAATCGATTGAGCAGCCTTTACCACGGCAGCCGCATCACGCAAGGCATGCACTTCGTAGGGCAAGCCCAACTCTTCTAAAGCGATCGAGACTTTTGGGCCATTCGGGGTCGCGGCGGTATACAGATCGAACATAGCGGGCTCCTCTCGCAAGCAATGCCTTGGAGCCTGCGCAGTTGGCCTGCGCAAGTCAAGGCATGGCAAAGAAGCGATTGAAACAGTCTGCGACAGACTGTGCGCCGGCCTCGTCATCCAAGTGCAAATGATGGCCACCCGGTTGGGTATGCACAACGAATGGCAGTTGGGCCAATAATTGGCTAATTCCCGGCTGCGCATGCAGCATGCCCTGCTCGGCCAGCACCAAGCTAACCGGGCACTGCACGGCGTGGACAAAGGCATGGGCGTGCGCCAACGTCAGGCGCAGCGGCGAAGGTAACGTTAAGCGGGCATCAGTGCGCCAGGTATATCCGCCGGGCACCGGCATCAAGCCGCGACCTGCCAGCAGTTCTGCCGCTTCGCGGGTGACCGCCCCGACGCCGCGCATGCGCGCCTGCACTGCCCGGTCGATGTGCGGATATACCGGTTTGTTTTTACCCGCCAAGGCCAGCTGTGCTTTGAGGGCCTCAGCCAATTTGGCCGGGGCGGTATCGGCCTCACCGGTATAGGGAAGCAAACCATCGATCAGCGCCAGTCGCTCGACCCGCTCGGGCATGGCGGCAGCCAACAGCACCGAAATAATCGCGCCCATGGAGTGACCGAGCAACGAAAACCGCTGCCAGCCGAACTGCTCGGCCACCTGCAGCACGTCATATACGTAATCCCAGATGGCATAACTGCTGCCTGCCGGACGGTGATCAGAGTGACCGTGGCCGGCAAGGTCAAGCGCGACAATGCGCATGCCTTGCAGCTTGGGTGCCAGCCGAGCAAACGTCATGGCGTTATCCAGCCAGCCGTGCAGAGCGATTACTGGGTAGCCGTCTGCGGGACCAAATATATGCGCGGCCAACTCGATATGCGGCAAACGCAGACGTACTTCTTCAACATGCGGGCTCATAGCGACTCCTGTTGCGCGGCCCAGCGGGCAAATATATTTTTTAACAAGGCCGCCGTGGCGTGTGGCCGCTCCAGAGGAAACATGTGCCCACCGGGGAGGGTCAGCGACTCTGCGTTGGCCACCCGGCGCAAAGACCAGGTGTGATGTGGCAGCACGACCTGACTATGACGACCACGGATCATCGCCAGCGGCACTTGCAGATGCTCTGGTCGCCCCGGACGGGTGTGCGGAATACTGCGGTAAATATCGATTTCAGTTTGCGCATCAAAACTTAAGCGCAGCCCTGCCCCAGCGGGTTTTAACGCGTGCTGCAGATACGCCTCAAAGCACTCGGGGTCGAAACGGCGAAATAACGTTTTGCCCGCGAAGTAACGGCGCGCACTGGCGATATCGGCAAACTCCTCGCGGCGCCCGAGAGTGCGTCCGGCAGGGGTAATTTTGTCGATAAAACCAAAACGCTTAGCGGCGCGAATAACCGCACGATCCAGCAAGGTCAGTACCGGCGAGTCGAGCATCACTACCCCGCGATACAGTTCTGGATGCCGCAGCGCGGCGTGATAATGCAAAACGCCGCCAAGGGAATGACCAACACCCAGTACCGGTTCGCCGCGTTGCTGTAGGTGAAAGATCAACTCATCGACCAACGCTTGCCAATTATCAGCCACCGGAAAGCGCGGGTCATGGCCGTGCTGCACAAGGCTTTCAACCGGATAGTCATCGCCCAAGGCCGCAAACAAAGTTGCGTAAGTGGCCGATGGAAAACCGTTGGCATGAGCAAAAAATACTGACTGCGACATAGTGGAAGGCTTACTGAAGAGGATTAGACGATTTTCCGGCACCCAGCCCTGCGCGGCAATGGCCAGCAACTAGCTGAATGACGGCACTATGGCCAAAGTTGGCGAGCAATCGGCATGCGGCCCGTTAACGCTAAGCAAAACGGCTGCGAGCAAGGTTTACTCGTGCCAGAGCACTGTTTCACGCAAGTCTTGCCACTGCTCAAAATGCACGGAGTAAGCTGCCTCGATCACGCTGCGTTTGATCTTCAGGGTTGGGGTAAGAAAGCCGTTATCAGTGGCCCAGGTATCGTTTATCAAGACAATACCCAGTAAGCGTTCATGCTTGTCCAACTTAGCATTCACCTGTAGCAGTAAGGCCAGCAGGCTGCTCTCAAGCTCGCCTCGCTGGCCATTAACTGCCTGCTTGCGCGCGACTTCAGAAAGCACGCAAAGTGCCAGCGGTTGCTGCATGCCGTCACCAACTACGCAGACTTGCTCGATTGTGGCGTGTTCTGCCAGGCGATTTTCAATCGGTGCAGGGGCCACGTACTTGCCTTTACTGGTTTTGAAAATTTCTTTAATTCGCCCGGTTAAGCGTAAGTTGCCGTCACTGTCTTGCTCGCCTTTGTCGCCGGTGCATAAATAACCATCAGCCGTTAAGGTTTCCGCAGTTTTTTGCGGATCTTTGTAATAGCCCTGCATGGTCGAACCACTGCGTACCTGCACCTCGCCGGTGCTGGCAATGCGCACCTCAACATCAGTGCACGCCTGACCAATCCAACCTTGTTTTTGTTGACCCGAACGACACACATGGGAGTAACCGCAGTTTTCGGTCATGCCATAGACTTCAAGCAAATCTAAGCCTAAACGGCGGTACCACTTAAGCAACGTCTCCGGCACCGGGGCGGCGCCGCACAAGGCATAGCGCACCGCGTCCAAACCCAGGCCGGCCAAAACTTTACGACCGACTAGCCGGCCAATCAGTGGCAGTTTTAACAAGCGATCAAGACGCGACGCTGAGACCTTGGCATACACGCCCATTTGAAACTTGGTCCAGATGCGTGGCACACCAAACATTACCGTCGGCCGCGCTCGTTTTAGGTCAACGAGGAAGGTATCCAGACTCTGCGCGAAGAACACCGTTGAGCCGCCATAAAAGGACACCATTTCAACAAACATGCGCTCCGCAACATGACAAAGCGGCAAATAAGAAAGCATACGGTCACTTTCGCTGATGCCAAATAACTGCAAACCCCGCGTGGCACCAAAGGCAAAATTGGCAAAGTTGTGCATAACGCCTTTCGGCGTGCCGGTGGTGCCCGAGGTGTAAATAATGGTGGCGAGTTGCTCGGCCGCTGGCGTTGGCTGATCGCGAATGGGGCTGCAGGCCTGCAGGTCACTCCAGAGCACGTCAAAGCGCCCGGTCGGGCGCAACGGCAAACCAATACAGGGAATGTCCGCTGGAACGCCCGGCGCCATGGCCGGCCAGTCGTCCAACTTACCAACAAATACGGCCGCTGCCTCTGAGTG
>JBBKVZ010000203.1:0-5281 GCA_037968715.1 Pseudomonas sp. | reverse complement strand
CAGCAGGCTTCGTCGGCCGGCCATATTTCCAACACGATGAACGTGATTCAGGAAATTACCTCGCAAACGTCATCCGGTACCACGGCAACGGCACGAAGCATTGGTAACTTGGCCAAAATGGCCAGTGAGATGCGTAAGTCGGTTTCTGGCTTTACGCTGCCGCAATCGCCAGACCAAGCCTAAGCAGAGGAGTGCGGCGACAGTAAATGTCGTCGCCAAATGGCCATGAGCGAGGGCAGCGCAATGCAGCCAGGCGAAGTCTGGGCTCTTAAGCCTGTGCTGGAAATGTCAGCAGCCGAGTTTCATGTTTGGCAAGCATTGCTGGAAGAGCGTACCGGTTTGGTCCTTAACGAACAGCGCCAAGCTTTTCTGCAAACTAATTTAAGTTCACGGATGCGTGAGCTAGGTGTTGATAGTTACGCCAATTATTTTAAGCGAGTAATTGACGGGCCTAGCGGAGCAGTTGAATGGTCAACATTGTTAGATCGCTTAACGGTTCAGGAGACACGCTTTTTTCGTCATCAGCCATCATTCGATCTGCTCGAGAGATATTTGGCTGAGCGTTTAGCTCAGAATCCTGTGAGCGCAGCTTGGTCGCTATGGAGCGTTGGTTGCTCTAGCGGCGAGGAGCCTTACTCTATGGCGATTAGCGCGGCCCAGGTTTTACGTGACAGTCCACAGCCGAAAAATTTTGGCGTGACTGGCACTGATATCAGCTTGAGTGCGTTGAGCAAGGCACGTGAAGGGCATTATGCAGCACGCAAGTTAGAGCAAATGGATGCAACGCTGCGCGAGCGATATTTTCTGGCGCAGGCAAATGGCAGCTACAAGGTGGTAACGAGTTTGACGGCGCAAGTTTGTTGCGCCCGACTGAATGTATTAGAGCTGGCGAAAGCGCCGATGTCCGGTATGGACGTAATTTTCTGTCAGAACTTGCTGATTTATTTTCGTCGCTGGCGCCGCCGCGAAATCCTTAATCGTCTAGCGGAACGCTTGGCGCCGGGAGGCCTGCTGGTGGTAGGGGTGGGTGAGGTGGTCGGTTGGCAGCATCCGGATCTACAGCCGGTGGCTAACGAGCAAGTTTTGGCATTTACCCGGAACAGTTTATGAGCGGAGTCGTTATGGGTGATCGGCACGACTATGTCGCTCTTGAGTGGGTTAAAGGTGAGATAGCCGAAACCCTAAAGCAAGCGCGGCAATCTTTAGAGGCATTCGTCGAGAATCCTCAAGATTTGACGCGCATGCGTTTCTGTCTGACCTATCTGCACCAAGTTCAAGGCACTCTGCAGATGGTGGAGTTCTATGGTGCGGCCCTGCTTGCTGAGGAGATGGAACATCTCGCTCAGGCCCTGCTGGAAAGCCGGGTTAGCAACCAGACAGAAGCACTAGAAGTGCTGATGCAAGCCATTTTGCAATTGCCTGTTTATCTCGACCGGACGCAAAGTGCCCGGCGTGATTTGCCGATGGTGGTGCTACCGCTACTGAATGACCTGCGTGCCTGTCGTGGTGAGAAATTTCTTTCTGAAACCAGTTTGTTTTTGCCCGATCTTGCCAACCAGTTACCGGCACTCTCCCATGAGTCTCTAGCGCAGTTACGTACCGCCGAATTGCCGGTGTTGTTACGTAAGCTTCGGCAAATGCTGCAGATGGCTCTGGTTGGGGTGATTCGCAGTCAAGATCTGGCCACCAACTTGGGCTATATGGCTCGGGTTTTTGCCCGTCTCGAAACCCTCTGTAAAGAAGCACCGCTAGGGCCTTTGTGGCAAATGGCTTCGGCTATTGTTGAGGGTTTGGCCAATGGCAGTGTGATCAATGGCACCTCGGTGCGCACTCTACTGCGCCAAGTCGACAAAGAGCTCAAGCGTTTGGTCGAGCAGGGTGCAGACGGAATTAACCAAGCGGCTCCTGACGACTTAGCCAAGAATCTGTTGTTTTATATCGCCAAGGCGGCAACCCAGTCGCCGCGTATTCGAGCACTGAAAGAGCGTTATCGCCTTGATGATGCGTTACCGGATACTGATGTCGTCGACCAAGAACGAGCCCGTCTAGCCGGTCCTGATCGTGATGCCATGCGCTCGGTAGTGGCCGCTTTGTGTGAAGAGCTGGTTCGAGTAAAAGACAGCCTTGATTTGTTTGTACGCAGTGATCGTGAGCAGATCGCTGAACTTGAAACCTTAATGGCACCCCTTAAACAGATCGCCGATACCTTAGCGGTGTTGGGTTTTGGTCAGCCGCGCAAGGTCATAGTCGATCAGATTGATGTGGTCCACGACCTTGCGATCGGCCGATGCGCGCCAAGCGATGCGGTGCTGATGGATGTGGCAGGGGCGTTGCTTTATGTAGAAGCAACCCTGGCAGGCATGGTTGGTCCAGCCGACGATGGCCGGCACGAGTCAAGTCATCTGCCCACTACCGATGTGGCGCAAATTCATCAGCTGGTGATTAAAGAGGCACGTACGGGGCTTGAACAAGCCAAAGACGCCATTATCGAATTCATCTCTTCGCAATGGGATCACGTGCATTTGGCGCGAGTTCCCGAGCTGTTGACGCAAGTGCGTGGCGGTTTGGCGATGATTCCCCTCACGCGAGCTGCTGACCTGTTACGCGCCTGCAATAGCTATATTCAAGAGCAGTTGCTGGTGCGCAAAGCCGTTCCCAACTGGCAAGACCTCGATACCCTGGCTGATGCCATTACCAGTGTCGAATACTATCTTGAGCGCCTTTCAGAAGACCATGCTGCCCAAGGTGATTTGATTCTGGATGTAGCCGAAGAAAGTCTGGAAGCCTTGGGCTATCCCCTCAAAGAGAAGCCTTCAATTCTCGATTGGCCGGCTGAGCGTTTCGCGCCCGCTCCGCTAGACGACCCGTTACACGATATCGAAGTTCTGAGCGATGAGCCCGCGGCTGAGTTAACAGCCGACGAGCCCGTCTTGAACGAGTTACTGGGCGACGACAGTGAAGAAGTCGTCGCTCCAGAGTTAACTTTTGAGCTGTTGCCAGAGCTGCTTACACCCGCCAGCGCGGACACAGTGCTGCTCGAGGAGGCGGCATTTTTACCCGATGTAGCAGCAGAGCCATCGACCGATACGCTTGGCTTTAGCCTTGATGATGTTAGGTCTGAACCAGCGGATATCCCGTCTGAGTCCACAGAGTCGTATGAACTTGATGAGGTTGTCGAATTTCCCGAATTGCCGGTGCCGACGATACTTGAGGAGGCTTTTGATCTCGAAGAGCTGAGTCTGGATGATAGTCCTGCGCACTGGAATGCTGACGAATTAGCCGAGCTAGATTTACCCGAAGTCGAGCTGTCCTATACGCCGCTTACTGTGGATGTGACCTCGGCTGTCGAAACCCAAGGTTTGTCGATGGCTGATGTTATGGCCGCTCCGGTACAGGCGACTAATCCACCTGCAACCGATGTTCCGCCAAGTTTGCTGCCGCCTCCGGCCGATGAAGAGCCTGTCGATGACGAACTGCTGGAAGTATTCGTTGAAGAAGCCGGCGAAGTTCTGCAAACCATTGCCGAATACCTGCCGATTTGGCGTGCCGATACGCAAAATAAACATGCTTTAAGTGAAGTTCGCCGCGCTTTCCACACGCTCAAAGGCAGTGGGCGGATGGTCCGTGCGTTGGTTATTGGTGAGCTAGCTTGGTCCATCGAGAACCTACTCAACCGGGTACTTGAACGCAGTATTGAGCCGGGCGAAGAAGTACAGAGCGTGATTGCCGCAGTAGTTGAGTTGATGCCTGCGTTGGTCGATGAGTACGCCGGGAAGTGTCAGCGTCAGCGTGATGATGTCGATCTGCTAGCGGCCACTGCGCATGCTTTAGCTAAGGGTCAACTGCCAGTTAGAGCGTCGGTAAGTGATGAGGCGGATGCCGATATCGCTGGTTCTGCAGATACGCTGGAAGCGGCTGCGCTAGAGTCCACTGATGAGGTCCTGGACGAGCAACTGCTGGAGATATTCCGTAACGAGGCAGAAACCCATCTTGAGACCATAGTGGCCTTCTTGGCGGACTGCGCTCAAGAGTTACCACAGCCGGTGACTGATGATTTGCAGCGTGCCTTGCATACGCTGAAAGGCAGCGCTTATATGGCGGGTATCCTGCCGATTGCCGAGATTGCCGCCCCGCTAGAAAAGCTGGTTAAAGAATACAAATCGCATTTGATCGCGATGGATATGGCTGAGGCTGAGCTGCTTAACAGCGCTGAACAAATGTTTCGAGCGGGGCTTGAGCAGCTTGAGCAGCAACCTTTGGCACCGATCGCGGGCGCGCCTGAGTTTATCGCGCGCGTACATGCCTTACATCAAGAACGCTTGGCTGTTGCTGAGCAGTCACGACAAGGTGAGTCGGGGGAATCCCGTGACCCTCAACTGATCAATATCTTCCTTGCTGAGGGCATGGATATCTTGCTCGACGCTGAAGACTTGTTACGTAGCTGGCGCGAGCATCCAGCCGAGCAACAAGAGCTCAGCGCCTTACTTGATGAGTTAAACACGCTCGAGCGTGGCGCGCAGATGGCTGAGTTGCCGCAAATTGAACAAATTTGCCAAGCCCTTGTGCAGGTTTATGCTGCGGTACAGGAAGGTCGTTTAGCGGTAAGTGAAGCGTTCTTCAATGGCGCTGAAAATGCTCATGAAGCACTTGTACATATGATGGATCAGGTCGCCGCTGGCTTGCAGGTTGGCATTCAGTCTGAGTCGTTGGCCGCGTTGCAGCATCTGCTGACGCAAACCCTAGAGCCTGAGACCTTGGCGCTACTTGAGCCGGACCAGGTAGCTGGGTTCGAATTCACGGAGCTGGATAACCAGCCGGAAAATATCCACTTAAGTGCTTTGCCGTCGACGCAGGAAACTGAGGAATTAGCCTCCGAGCCTGAGTTGCTTGGTGAACCTGAGCTTGAGCCCGATGACTCGCTCGCTGCTGTGCAGGCCACGGAATCGCTCGTGGAGCCCATCGACCTTGAGTCGCCGTTCGCTGAATACGCCGCCCCGATAGATGCTGTTGAGCCGTTTCTCGACGAAGAGATGGTCGAGATTTTTCTGGAGGAGGCGGTAGATCTGCTTGAAAGTGCCAGCGCGTCTCTTGAGCGTTGGCTCGAGGAACCGGAAAACCAACGCGCCTTGGCATCGTTACTGCGTGACTTGCACACCCTTAAAGGTGGCGCACGCATGGCAGAAATTGGCCCGATTGGCGATCTAGCTCATGAGTTGGAGTCCCTTTACGAAGGTTTGGTTGATCGTCGTTACAGCTTTTCAGCCGACTTAACTGGCTTACT
>JBBKVZ010000202.1:0-11548 GCA_037968715.1 Pseudomonas sp. | reverse complement strand
CTTAATGATCGCTTGGCGACATTCCAGGCCAACCTCAAAGATGCTCACCAAGGTTATGCCGACTCAATGAGCGCGGCCCGTGACCTGGACGCGACCTTGCGTGAGCAAGTTGGCGGTTTGCACACCAGCATGAATGATGCGCTGGAATTGGATCAGCTCAAGCAGGTGGTCGAGAACCGTTTAAATGGCTTGTTAACGACCATGGATCAATACCAACGCCAGCGCGGAGATGTCGATCAGGCCTTGGTCGAACGTTTGCATTCGCTGGTTGAGCGCGTAGCCAGTATGGAGTTGGAGGCTAAGGGTTTTCGCGATCACCTTGAAGAGCAACGACAAAAGGCCCTGACCGACCCGCTAACAGGCTTGCCTAACCGTGCGGCTTGGGATGAACGGCTGGAGCTGGAGATGTCGCGCTGGCAGCGTTACGGCGGTGAGTTGCTGGTGGGCATCGTCGACATTGATCACTTCAAACGGATCAACGACAACTATGGGCATTTGGCCGGTGACAAAGTGCTGAAAATCATCGCCGATGAACTCTCCAAGCGTTTGCGTAAGACCGACTTTATGGCGCGCTTTGGTGGGGAGGAATTTGCCTTGCTGATTCCCAGCACCCCGATGGCCGGTGCCGAGCAACTGTTGGAGACTTTGCGCGCGGCGATTGAAGCCTGTCCGTTTCACTTTAAGGGTGAGCGGGTAACCATCACTTTGTCGGCTGGAGTTAGCGCATTTGCCAGCGGTGAGCCGGCAGACGTGGTGTTTGAGCGCGCCGATCAGGCGCTGTATCGGGCCAAGCGTGGCGGGCGTAATCGCATCGAGCTTGGTTAATACGCCAACCTCTGGGTTCTCAGCATTCTCACCGATGCCCGGTCACGGGCATTCAGCGCCTCAGCTTCCCGTTTACGCCGCACTCGGCAGATAAGGCCGCCATGTCTCGGGAATTTGCTCCAGTCGCGGGTAGTTGAGTGCGTTCAATTGTAAGTGCGAGAGCAGAAACGGCGTGTGCCGTAGGTGCTGTGGTATGTGCCGCAACTCGGGTAGCCAGAGGCTGATATAGCTGGCATCGGGATCGTATTGACGGGCCTGGCGCAACGCATTGAAGCGCTCGCTATAGCGCGGATCGCTCGCCACACCTGCCAGATACGCCCAGTTTCCCCAATTACTAGCGGGGTCGTAATCGAGTAAGTGCTCTTCAAACCAAGCGGCGCCGTGGCGCCAGTCTTGCTGCAGGTCATTGACCAAATAGCTGGCCACCACTTGCCGTCCGCGGTTAGACATAAAGCCGGTAGTCGCCAGCTCACGCATGTTGGCGTCTACCATCGGCATGCCGGTGCGGCCCTGGCACCACTGTGTAAAGCGTTCATCCAGCTGTTGCGGTGCCCGCGCGGTGGCTTTTAAACCCTGCGCTTTAAACAGCGCGCTGCCATAGCGGACCATCGTCCAGCGAAAAAACTCGCGCCAGAGCAATTCAACCCACAGGCCGTTGGTTGAGTCATTGCGCCCATACTGGGCTTCATGGCGGCGTAGCTCGGCGACTACGCGCCGTGGCGACAGGCAGCCAGTGGCCAGCCATGGCGAAAATTTTGATGAGTACTCACTGCCCAGCATGCCATCTCGGGTCTGCTGGTATTGGCGCACATTCTGGCTGCTCCACAGGTAATCGCGCAGCCGCGCAGTGCCGGCGTTCTCCCCGCCGGAGAAAGGAAATGCATTGCCGGCGACGCTGAGCGGTTCACCTAGGCCGAGCTGCGACAGGCTGGGCAGTGGCTGCAAGAGCTTCTCACTGCCCGCCGGTAGAAGGGGTAGCAGAGAGGGGGCCGCGGTGGGTTGATAAACATACAGCTGTTGCTCGATCAGCGGCCGGAACTGACTAAATACCTGCGGCAGTTCTGCGACGCTGCACGGCAGTTGATCGGTGCGCAACAAGCCATTGCTGGGCAGCTCACGCAGCTCAACCGGGCCTAAGCGCTCACTGACTCGGTCGATACAGCGCCGCTCATCAGGGGCGATTTCGCTAAGGGTGAGCACTTCTTGCAAATTGAAGCGCTCAACTAAGCGCGGGATTAACTCTTCAGCGCTTCCTTGTAAGACCAAAAGGTGCGAGCCGCGCTGGCGTAGGGCGGCATCTAGAGCCGCGAGGCTTTCAAGCAGGAACCGGGCGCGATGTACACCGAGCGCCCGTGAGCCCAGCACGCCGATATCCAGTTGATGAGGGTCGAGAATGTACACCGGTAACAGGCAATCGGCGTCTAGCCCGGCCTGCAGCGCTGGGTGGTCGTCGAGACGTAAATCCTGTTTGAACCAAAGTAGGGCGCGGCGCATGGCAAGCTTCCTCTAAGTACTGTCTAGAACAATACGCCTCAGCGCTGAAATTGTTTGGCCGTTCATCTACTGCAGGCGTCCCCGTGTCCGATCTGTGCGGCACAGCGCATGCCGGCGCAGCGTCTGGCACATGGCTGACGCTTTATTGACAGACGCAGGCTGCCGCGCGCTCTAGACTGGGCGGATCTTTACGAGGAGCAGTTGATGGATATCTTTGCAGTAGCCGTGTTGGTGTTTTTGGTTACCGACCCGTTTGGCAACACGGCTATCTATTTAGCTGCGCTAAAAAATGTCGCTCCCGAGCGGCGTTTTCGGGTGGCGTTGCGCGAGCTGTTATTCGCCTTGGGCCTGCTGATGCTGTTTCTCACCTTCGGCGAAAAGGTACTTAGCGGTTTAGGGTTGTCGCGCGAGTCGACGGCGATTGCCGGCGGGATTATTTTGTTTGTGATTGCCATGCGCATGATCTTCCCTGGCCCGCAAGGCGTACTCGGCGATCTACCGGACGGCGAGCCCATGCTGGTGCCGCTGGCCACGCCCGCCTTGGCCGGGCCTTCGGCGCTGGCCATGCTGATGACCTTGCGCAATACCTTCGAGGGGCCGCTGTGGGAGCTGTATATGGGGGTGTTTTTAGCTTGGGCCGCCACGGCAGTAATTTTGCTGCAGGCCACCTCGCTGCAGCGTTATTTGGGCCCGCGTGGGCTGAGCGCAATTGAGCGTTTAACTGGCATGTTGCTGATCATGTTGAGTGTCGACATGTTGCTCGATAACCTACAAAGCATTTTGCACATCAGTCCATAAGCCGCCGTCCATGAATCAGTCTGTTTGCGTCACCCTTAAAACCTCCCTCCTGCTCTGCGGCGCCTTGCTGCTGGCCGCCTGTAGCCAGGGCCCGCAGATTGATCGCAGTATCGTCTCGGTCAATCAAGACAGCCGTGTGCAGTACGTGGTGTTGCATTACACCTCAACCGACCTTGAGCAATCGCTGGCTTTGCTGACCCACGGCGAGGTCAGTAGCCACTACCTGATTGGCGAACAGCCGCCGACCATCTACCAATTGGTGGATGAAAATCGCCGCGCCTGGCATGCCGGAGTCAGCGAATGGCGTGGGCGTACGTGGATGAATGCCAGCAGTATCGGCATCGAACTGATCAATCAGGGTTATCAAGACAGCCCCACTGGCCGCCACTGGCAGCCCTATAACGCGGCGCAAATCGATGCGCTGATTGTGCTGCTCAAAGACATCGTCGCCCGGCATAAATTGCCGCTTGGCAGCATCATTGGGCATAGCGACATTGCCCCGCAGCGCAAGACCGATCCGGGGCCGTTGTTCCCTTGGCAGCGCTTGGCCGAGGCCGGTTTGATTGCTTGGCCGGATGCCGCGCAAGTGGCGCAGCAGCAAGCGCTGTTCGAGCCTGAGTTGCCGCCACCCACTTGGTTCGCCGCGCAGTTGCAGTTGCAGGGTTACAGCGTGCCGGATGATGAGCCGCAGCAGACCTTACGTAACGTGGTGGCCGCCTTTCAGATGAAGTATCGGCAATCGCGTTACGACGGCATGCCGGATGCCGAGACAGCCGCGCTGTTGCAAGTGCTCAATCGCCCACACTGATGGCCACCCGCCCGTTATGATCGGCGCACGTTAACCGGAGATAACCAATGCTCAATGGCCTGTGGCTGGGATTTTTTCTGCTCGCAACGGTGGCGGCCCTGTCGCGCTGGTTGCTTGGCGACGACCCGACGGTGTTTGCCGCCATGGTCGAAAGTTTGTTCGCCATGGCCAAGCTGTCGGTTGAAGTGATGGTGCTGCTGTTTGGCACCCTGACTCTGTGGTTGGGCTTTTTACGCATCGCCGAGCGTGCCGGCTTGGTGGATTGGCTGGCGCGTCTGCTCGGCCCGCTGTTCGCCCGCTTGATGCCCGAAGTGCCACGCGGCCACCCGGCGCTCGGGCTGATCACCCTGAACTTCGCTGCCAATGGCTTGGGCTTGGATAACGCCGCCACGCCGATTGGCCTCAAAGCCATGAAATCCCTGCAGGAGCTCAACCCCAGCACGACCACGGCGAGCAATGCGCAGATTCTGTTTCTGGTCCTGAATGCCTCGTCGTTAACGCTGCTGCCGGTGAGCATCTTTATGTACCGTGCCCAGCAAGGTGCGGCTGATCCAACGCTGGTGTTCCTGCCGATTCTGCTCGCCACCAGCGCCTCGACCTTGGTCGGCCTGCTGTCGGTAGCTTTTATGCAGCGCCTGAAACTCTGGGACCCGGTGGTGCTCGGTTACCTGATTCCTGGCGCCTTGCTGCTTGGTGGTGGCATGGCGCTGCTGGCCGGCTTGTCGGCCACCGCGCTGGCGAGCTTGTCGTCACTGCTGGGCAACCTGACCCTATTTGGTTTGATTCTGCTGTTTTTGCTCTGCGGCGCATTGAAGAAAGTGCCGGTCTACGAAGCCTTTGTCGAAGGTGCCAAAGAGGGCTTCGAAGTGGCCAAGAGCCTGCTGCCGTACTTGGTGGCGATGCTCTGCGCAGTCGGCGTGTTGCGGGCCTCTGGGGCGTTGGATTTGGGGCTGGACGGCATTCGCAGCCTGATCGAGTGGGCCGGTTGGGATACCCGTTTCGTCGATGCACTGCCCACCGCGCTGGTTAAGCCCTTTTCCGGCAGTGCGGCGCGCGCCATGCTGATCGAAACCATGCAGAGCCACGGCGTCGATAGCTTTCCGGCACTGGTGGCCGCGACCCTGCAAGGCAGTACCGAAACTACTTTTTACGTGCTGGCCGTGTACTTTGGCGCAGTCGGCCTGCAGCGCGCCCGGCATGCCGTGGGTTGCGCGTTGCTAGCGGACCTCTCTGGGGTACTGGCCTCGATTGGCGTCTGCTACTGGTTCTTCGGCTAAGGCCGAGCAGCGCTGGCTAGGACGTACTGCGGCTCTAGGTTTTTCTGGCCGTGTGCGCCGAGGTCGGCCTAGGGTTGTTTTGCGTGTGCCTGTCCCTGCTGCACCGTCCAGTTCAACAGCTGTGCGGCCAGTTGGTCGCTGGCTTGGCCAAAAGCTACCACCACGGCAGGTACTTGCGGGTCACTGACGGGTTGACGTACTTCGAAGCGTTGGCTGGCGATGATGCGCTGGCTGCGGCTGTCGATCAGTTGCGCGTGCAGGCGCAGTCGCACAGTGACTGCGCCATTTTGGTATTCACTCTGAAATGCTTGCAGCTCGCCGCCGAGGGTGAAGTCCGCCTGTAGGTTGTCGTCATCGCTGCTCAGGGCGCCCAGCCGACCGTCGTGTTGAAAGGCGTTGATTAGGTGATTGCGCAGCAATTGCGGCGCCGGGTCGCTCCAGCGGCTGTCGGCATAGCTGCTGATCAGATTGGCCTGCGGCAACACCGCGATGCGCGTGCTATCCAGGGTTTGGCTGGCTTGAGGCTGGTTGATGCGCAGTGACCAATTGACCGCCGTGGCCGTGCTCGGTGCACTCGCTTCACTGGGCAGTAGGTAGATTTGCAGCGGCGCTGCCTTGGGCAAAATAGAGCAGGCGCTGAGGCCGCTGAGCAGGGCAATCACGGCAAGCTGGCGTAGACGTGACAGTGGCTTCATGGCTGAAACTCCTGAGGTTGCTCGCGGCCGAGCAAATAACCGGCCGGGTTGGCTTCGACGCGTTGCGAGATACCCTTGAGACTGCTCAAAGTCGAGCGTAGCTCGCGGATCGCTGGGCCGAGTTCGCTGAGACCCTGGATACCCTCGCCCAGCGCCCCTTGATTACGACTGAGCAGTTGTTCGATGGTTTGGCTGCTGCGTTGCAACGCCTGCATGGTTTGCTGGGCGCTGAGCAAGGTGGCGCTGCCGTGCTCATCGAGCAAACGGTTGCTGCTGCGCAGTAGCTGGCTGGTTTGTTGCAGTGTCTGGTTGGCTTGCTTACTCAGCTCGGCGAATTGCACGATGGTCTTCTGCAGCTCGCCGCGCTGGCTGGCGATGGCGCCGGTGGCTTGCTGCAGGTTATTCAGGGTGCTGCTGAGGTTTTCCGCGTTCTCCGCGGAGAACATCCGATTGGTATTGGTCAGCAGCTCGCTGATGCTGGTAAGCAGGTCTTTACCGTTGGTGAGCAAACGGCTGATGGGCGAGGGCTCGGCGATGATTCGCGGCACTTTGTCTGCGTGACTGGCGCTCAACGGCGGGCTGTTTGGGGTGCCGCCACTAAGTTGAATAAACGAGGTGCCGGTGATGCCCGCCATGGTCAGCTTGGCCTCGGTGTCTTGCTTGATCGGTGTCTCGCCAGCCACGCGAATGCGCGCCAGTACTTTGCTTGGGTCTGTGGGGTCGAGGCGCAGGTGCACTACATCGCCGACCTTGATGCCGCTGTATTGCACCGAGCTGCCTTGCGACAGCCCGCTGACGGCCTCGTTGAATACCACTTCGTAGTCTTTGCTGCCGCTGTCTAGGCTGGAGCGCCCTAGCCATAAGGCAAACAGCAAGGCGCCGCCACCCACCAGCAAGGTGAATAGGCCGATCAGTACGTGGCGGGCATTGGTTTCCATTTTAACTGTGCTCCTGCAGCCGCTTGGCTGCCTGTTCGGCGGCGCGTCCGCGCGGGCCGTGGAAGTAATCGTGAATCCAGGCATCGTCAGTGGCGGCCACCCGCTCTAGGGTGTCGGCCACCAGCACGCGTTTTTGTGCGAGCACCGCCACCCGGTCGCAGATGGTGTAGAGGGTATCGAGGTCGTGGGTGACTAAAAACACACTTAAGCCCAGAGCGTCGCGCAGGGTCAGAATCAGCTGATCGAAAGCCGCCGCGCCAATGGGGTCAAGGCCGGCGGTGGGTTCGTCGAGAAACAAAATATCTGGGTCCATCGCCAAGGAACGGGCCAGCGCGGCGCGCTTGATAATGCCGCCGGACAGTTGGCTGGGAAACTTGTCGCCAGCGTTGGCGGGCAAGCCGACCAAGGCTATTTTCAGTTGCGCCAGCTCCTCGGCGCTCGCCCGGCTCAAACCAGCGTGCTCGATCAAAGGCAGAGCGATGTTCTCGCGGACTGTTAATGAAGAAAACAACGCGCCTTTTTGGAACAACACGCCGAAGCGACGCTCCAGTTGCCGGCGTTGCGCGTCGTCCAGGTCCTCTAGGTTCTTGCCGAACATCTGCACACTGCCGGCACTGGGCGTGCGCAGGCCGACGATACTGCGCAGCAGCACTGACTTGCCGGTGCCCGAACCGCCGACCACGGCGAGAATCTCGCCTTGGTAAATGTCCAGATCAAGCTGCTCATGCACCGTCTGGCTGCCGAAACGGTTGGCCAAGTCACGGACCTGGACGATAGCCTCTGTGCTCACCAGCCCATCTCCATGCAGAACAATGCGGCACCGGCATCCACTAGAATCACCACGAAAATCGACTGCACCACGCTGGACGTGGTGTGTGCGCCCACCGAGGCAGCACTGCCACTGACCTTGAAACCTTGCAGACAACCGATTGCGGCAATCAGCACGGCAAACAGCGGGGCTTTGGCCATGCCGACCCAGAAATGTTTGGCCGGTATATCGTGCAGAATCGACAGAAACAGGCTGGGCGAAATATCTAAGCTGAGGGCGCAGACCAGCGCGCCACCGAGAATGCCCGAGAGCATGGCGATAAAGGTCAGCAGCGGCAGGGTGATCAGCAGCGCCAACACGCGCGGTAACACCAGCAGCTCAATCGGGTTGAGGCCCAAGGTGCGGATCGCATCAATTTCTTCGTTGGCCTTCATTGAGCCAATTTGCGCAGTAAAGGCGCTGGCGGTGCGCCCGGCCAGCAGAATGGCGGTAAGCAGCACGCCGAACTCGCGCAAAAATGAGAAGGCCACCAGCATCACCGTGTAGATGCTGGCGCCAAAGCGTTGCAGCACGGTGGCACCGAGAAAAGCCACCACCGCGCCGACCAGAAAGGTCAACAGGGCCACAATCGGCGCGGCGTTCAAACCGGTTTGTTGCATTTGCGCCACCAGCGCCGTGACCCGCCAGCGCGAAGGGTGCAACAGGCTGCGGGCCAAGGTGTCGAGAATCAGCCCGATAAAACCGAGCAAGGCCAGCAGTTCTGCCCCAAAAGCACTCATGCGTTGACCCAGTTGCGCCAATAGCGCAGTCGGGCTGTGGCTGCTCGGTGGTTGCGGGCCGGGCAGCGATTCAGCCAGGGCGTTACTCACCATGGCCAGCAAGGCGCGCCGCGCTGCGGGCAGTGGGCTCTCGGCGCCGACCAGTTGCTGAATACGTGGCACGCCCAGCAGGCGCACCAGCAGGCCAGCCCCGGCGGTATCCAGTGCCGTCAGTTGTTGCAGGTCAATCGGCTGGTTCTCGGCAATCGGCAATGGCAGGCCGGCTAACTGTTGGTCAAGGCGGGCGTAGTTGTGCAGCGTCCACGCGCCGCTGATGCGCAGGCTGGGTTCAGCGCTGGTACGATCAAATTGCAGCAGGTCGGTGGGTGCAATATTCATGGCCGTGAGCTTAATGGGCTTTTACGCTGGCTCCTAGTAGCAGACACAGGGGATGCCCTCGGCGTGTCGCTATCTATGGCGTAATAGAGGTTAACGAATTGACGGTTGTAGCCGGCCCCCGCCCGCCGTTGCAGCGAGCAGGGGCGAGTGCGGCGCTTAGAACGCCACATTCACTCCGGTGTAGAGCGAGCGACCCATGCCGGGCACGCCGATGCCCCACTCAATGCCATTCATCGACATCGTCCGGCCCTGCGCGGTGTAGGCGCCGCCGGTGGGCAGGTAGTAGAACTTATCGGCGAGGTTTTCGATGCCGACATCCAGGCGCACCTGCTGCCATGTGTGGCTGGCGCGCAGGTTGAACAGGGTGTAACCGGCGGTCTGGATCTCGTTACGCACGTCGGAACCGTGGTTTTTCGCGCTAACGGCGAGCATTTCTAAGCTGTTGCTCCAGCCACCAAGCTGCTGAGTCAGGGCTAAGGTGCTGTTGAGTGGCATCACGTTATACAGCTGGTCATTGCTGTCGTTGTTCTTGCCGTTGGTGTAATTGACCACGCCATTGACGCCCCAGTTGCCCAGCGCGTTGCTAGCCAGCGGCAATTTGCCGGAAACGTCTACGCCGTACAGGCGGGCCGACTGATTGGCGTATTGCAGCACGTTGAACTTGTCGACGGTCACCGCGCTGCCGCTCAAACTAACGGCGTCGATATAGTTGTCGACGTGGGTATAGAACGGCGTGACCTTGAGTTCTTTGCTGCGATCGCTGCTGTGCCAGTCGAAGGTGGTCGACAGGGTGTTGGCGGTTTCTGGCTTGAGGTCGATATTACCGACGTAGCCGTTACCGTCACCGACGAAGTTATTCATGGTGGCGGCCATCGCCCAGCTCGACCAGGTGTAGCGCTCGTATAGGTTGGGTGAGCGCACTTTGCGCGCGTAGCCAAACTCCACATCCAGTTGTTCGCTGTGGTTGTAGCGGGCTAGGGCGCTGAGGTCCCAGTTATGGTCGGTTTGGCTGCGATCACTGGCATTGAAAGCCGCTGCTTGGGCGTTCTGGTTGCCCATCATGTTGCCGTAGCCATGCACGTCGCCCGCATCGGTTTGCACATTTTCATAACGCACGCCGAACAGGCTCAGCCAGTCGGCGCTGAGTTGCGATTGCCACTCGCTGAACAATGCCGCACGGTCACGCTGACCATCGTTGATGTTTTCGAAGGTGTTCGGCCACATGCCGCTGCCGGACGGGCTCCAGTAGTCGTGTAGGCGATAGCGCTGATATTCGCCGCCGACCCGCAGCAGGTCCTGCTGGCTTAGGTCGATGCTGGCTTTGACGCTGGCTCCAGTGGTTTTACCTTCGCTGTCCATCGGCATGCCAGCGGCGCAGCTGGCGGAAATCGGTGCGCACGGCTTGCCGTCGCTGCTGCCCGCGATGTTGGACTGCATGCCATACCAGAAGCGCTTGTCGGCGCCAAAATCCATCGAGTGCTTAACCTGCTCGTGGTACACGCGGGTGTCCAACTCGCCCCAGTTGAATTGACTGAGGTAGCGCAGGTTGATGCTCTTCTGCGTGTTATCGGTGAGGTCCATGCGCTGATTGGGGAACAACTCGTTTGGCACCTTTTGTAGACCGAGTTTCAGCTCCAGCAGGTCTTCGCCGAGTTTGTAAGCCATGCCCAGGTTATGGCTGGCCGACTCATAGGCGGTTGAGGCAACTTCATCCAGCGGCGAACTGTTACCCAGCCGGCCAGTGCTGGTGCTGCTCTTAAAGTCGCCGCCGGCGCTGTAGTTATTGGCTTTGCTGTAGCTGCCGTGGTAACGCAGGCTGAAGTTTTGCTCGGCATGGGTGGCGGAAAAATTACCGCCACGGGCGTCGTTGTTGCTGCGGTAAAACGCGCCCACTTCGCCTTTATCGATGCTCGGCGCACCGGGCGCGGCAAACTGTGGGGCGGCGCTGTCGACAATAATGCTGCCGCCAATGCTGTCGCCACCAACGCTGACCGGGGTGATGCCGGCAAGCACCTGCACGTTGCCGAGGTTGCTCGGGTCGATGGCGGCCAGCGCCGGGTTCATGTGATTGGGGCAGGAGGCTACCAAGTCCATGCCATCGACCTTGATGCGCAAGCGGTCATCCGCTAGGCCGCGAATCGCCGGCAAACTAGAGATGCCGCCGGCGCTGTTCAAACTCACACCGGGCACGCCGCGCAGTATCGAGGCGCTATCACTGGTGGCCGGGCGCAAGCTTTGTAAGCGCTGCGCATCGACTTGGCGGGCGCCAGTCAGAGCGGTTGGTGGCGGTGTCGCCTGCACCACGCTGGGTTGCAGTGGTACGGCTTGGGCGCGACCGCTATTGATGATGAGTGGTGCAACCATGCTGCGCTCAACGTCGGTGGTAGCCGGCTCGGCCGCGTGGGCCAGTGGGCTGAGCAAAGCGAGCAGGGCGGCGCAAGCCCGTGAATCAGGGAAATTAGGGTGCATGAGGGTATCTCTGTGCGAAGGACAACAGGGGTCTGTCACCGCGCGCGATACACGTCACAGAGACGTTCGCGCCGGGTCGAGTAGTCGTATCGGGGTGGCAGCGGGGAGCCGCCGGAGCACTAGAGAATCGGGGGCGCGCGTGGATTGGCGGCGGGCCAGAGGGTGTTGCGGTAGTCCTGCTGAACAGGCTGCAAAGCTGCGTGCAGGGTGGGCTGCCAAGGCGGCAGTTGCAGACCGTAACCGATGCTGCGGCCTGTTAGTGCGTGGCTGCCACACAGTGGGCATTCGAAGCTGGCCAGCGGCTGGCCGAGCGGCGGC
>JBBKVZ010000201.1:0-2760 GCA_037968715.1 Pseudomonas sp. | reverse complement strand
CACTCCACGAGCCAGCGCAAAACTGATGACGCACGCACACAGCATGGGCATACTTAAAGGCCCTTTTTAACCCCTCCGAGAAAACCCGCATGTTCAAGGTTAACGAATACTTCGATGGCACAGTCAAGTCCATCGCATTCAGCATGACTGAAGGCCCTGCCACTATTGGTGTTATGGCTGCCGGCGAATACGAGTTCGGCACCAGCCAACTTGAAGTTATGCACGTTGTCTCCGGCGCTTTAACGGTTAAGTTACCGGGCAGCGAAAGCTGGGAAAGCTTCACCAGTGGCAGCAAATTTGTGGTGCCGGCCAATAGCAAGTTCCAGCTGAAAGTAAGCGAAGACACCGCCTATCTCTGCGAATATCGCTGAGATAATCGGCTAATAAAAAACCGGCCAAGTGCCGGTTTTTTATTAGCCGAAATACCCGTCAGCTCACTGCTCGCATCGCACTCAGAGTGTTTCTGTGTGGTGGTGATTAAACTGCAGTTCAGCCAAACGCGCATACAGCGGATTGCTCGCCACCAACTGCGCATGCTTGCCAATCGCCAGCAACTTGCCGCCCTCAATCACTGCAATGCGATCGGCACTTTTCACGGTGGCCAAGCGGTGCGCAATGACTAGCGTGGTACGGCCACGCATCAATAGCGGCAAGGCTTGCTGAATTAAGTGCTCACTTTCGGCATCTAGCGCACTGGTCGCCTCATCCAAAAGCAAAATGGGTGCATCCACCAGTAACGCCCGGGCTATTGCTAGGCGCTGACGCTGTCCACCGGAAAGCCCCAAGCCGCCATCACCCAAGCGTGTCTGATAGCCCTCGGGCATTTTCATGATGAACTCATGGGCGTGGGCTGCACGTGCTGCCGCTTCGACCTCGACATGGGTGGCAGTGGGCTTGCCGTAGCGTAAATTATCTTCAACTGATCCGTAGAACAGCGCAGGATTTTGCGAAACCAAGGCAAAACAGCGGCGTAAGTCCTCAGGTGCCAGCTGCGCGATAGGCAACCCTTCAAGCAAAATACGCCCACCTTGCGGGTCGAAAAAACGCAGCAGCAAATCAAATAGGGTCGACTTGCCCGCACCCGACGGTCCCACCAGCGCCAAGGTTTCACCGGGTTCAACCTGTAAGCTAATCCCCTCGACGGCCCAACTATCCGGGCGACTCGGATAGGCAAAGCGCACGTCTTCAAGACTGATCCGCCCGGCTACCCGTGCCGGCAATTGCAGCAAATCGCTGAGCGGGGCGGTGATCGCATTTTTAGCTTGGAGCAACTCGGCAATTCGCTCAGCCGCACCGGCCGCTGCTTGTAGTTCACCAATCACTTCGCTAATAGCGCCAAAAGCCATGCCGACGATCAAGCTATAAAACACAAAGGCGGCTAATTCGCCGCCACTGATGCGCCCGGCGATAACATCCATTCCGCCCACCCAAAGCATCAAACCTACCGCGCCCAACACCAGCACGATTACCACGGTAATCAGCCAGGCCCGCTGCTTGATACGCTTGCGGGCGGTATTGAAGGCATCCTCCACTGTGGTGCTGAAACGGCTCTTATCGTGTTCCTGATGGTTATAGGCCTGTACGGTTTTGATCTGGCCGAGGGTCTCGCCAACGTAGCTGCCAACGTCTGCCACGCGATCTTGGGTTTGCCGCGACAGCGCCCGCACCCGTCGACCAAAAATCAGAATCGGCGCCACCACCAGCGGCAAGGCCACGATAACAATGGCGGTGAGTTTGGCATTGGTGATGAACAGCAAAATAATCCCGCCAATTAACATCAGCACATTGCGCAATGCCATCGACAGCGACGAGCCGATTACCGTTTGCAGCAAGGTGGTATCGGCAGTCAGGCGCGACTGAATTTCTGAGCTGCGATTACTCTCGTAAAAGCCCGGATGCAGATTGATCAAGTGATTGAATACGCGCTTGCGAATATCGGCGACAAAACGCTCGCCGAGCCAAGAAACCAAATAAAAGCGGCTAAAAGTGCCGATAGCCAAAGCCAGCACCAGCACGAAAAAAAAGCCAATCGAACGGTTCAGCGCCGCTTGCGATTGAGTGGCTAAACCCTGGTCGACCAGCAGTTTGATGCCCTGCCCCATCGACAAAGTGATCGCGGCGGTAAACATCAAGGCCAGCAAAGCGCCCAGTACCTGCCAGCGGTAAGGTGCAACAAAACGCCGCGCCATGCCCAAGGCATTGCGCTGACGGGCAGACAAAATCGACGGCATATGAACTCGCAGCGCAGCCAACAGGCTTAGGTGATTGAAGTAGCCAGTAACTTTAGTAGCAGTGGCTGGCTCGACGGCAAATTAAACCGCCACAACTACAGATGGGGACGCCCGCAGCCCAGATCAAGCCGGCGCCGCCGGTGCAGAGTGATTGGCTAGCGAAGGTGTGCGACTAGAGAAAGCGCTTGCGGTGATCCGGGCTGGGAATTAGGCAACTGTCGTAGCGGCCAAATAAGCGATAACGGTTCAGCGCAATACGGTCGTAGCACCAGTTGCGCAGCGGCCTTGGAAACAACCGCAGCCACGCCAACCAGCACCAAGGTCGTGGTAATTGAGCAAGGATGCGCAACACGGCCGAAGAACGCAGCAACAGTTGACCATCCTCGATATAGGCCATGGTGTCGAAATGATCGAGCGGCAAACCACACCACTGCAAGATCGCCTGACCCTCGACCGACTGCACCGAGGCTAGGCGAAACACTTGCCGCTGATCATGCCGGATCAGAAACTTGGCCCAGCCGTTACACAG
>JBBKVZ010000200.1:0-3687 GCA_037968715.1 Pseudomonas sp. | reverse complement strand
AAGTCCATCACGGTATCGGAGCCCCAGCGAATGCCCCAGGTCAGCTTGGCCACTTCTTCTTCAATGGAAGAACCCAGCGCCGAGTTGCCGATGTTGCCGTTGATCTTCACCAGGAAGTTGCGGCCGATGATCATCGGCTCCAACTCAACGTGGTTAATGTTGGCCGGAATAATGGCGCGGCCACGGGCGATTTCTTCGCGGACGAATTCGGCGGTGATTTCTTTTGGCACGCTGGCGCCGAAGCTCTGGCCGGCGTGCTGAGCGGTCAACAAGCCTGCGGCACGGGCTTCTTGCAGCTTCATGTTCTCGCGGATGGCAACGTATTCCATCTCGGCGGTGATGATGCCTTGACGGGCGTAGTGCATCTGGCTGACGTTGGCGCCGGCTTTGGCGCGGCGTGGGTTGCGCACATGGGCAAAACGCATGGCGGTCAGTTCAGGGTCGGCCAAGCGCTCAAGGCCGAAGTTGGAACTTAGGCCATCGAGCAATTCGGTGTCGTTACGGTCTTTGATCCAGCTGGAGCGTACATCGCCCAAGCCTTTGCGTACGTCGATGGTCGCGGCCGGGTCGGTGTACGGGCCGGAGGTGTCGTAGACGATTACTGGCGCATTCACTTCACCACCAAACTCAGTCGGGGTGATGTCCAGGCTGATCTGGCGCATCGGCACGCGAATGTCCGGGCGCGAGCCCTGCACATAGATTTTTTCGGAATTAGTAAACGGCTGCACGGACTGCTGATCAACCTGGGCACTTTCGCTTAGGTTGCTGGCACTCGAGCTCTTACGGCTCAGATTTTTTTCTTCGGCACTCATCAGGTAACTCTCCACAATTGCTAGCAAGGCAAAAATTGTCGGAGCAAACCTGAAATGTTGGGGGCACCAGAGCTGGCGCGAGAGGCTCGCAGGGCGAGCACATCTTGTTCCCTACGCAGGTTTTAACCTGATCAGGTTCAACGGGATCCGGAATTATCCGATCTCAGCCTCAACTCAAGGCACCCCGACAAGAACCCAGCCAGTCTAATCAAGGCACCCGAATAAAACCAACCCGAAAGTCAAAAACCCGACCAGCCGGTCGCATGTTGCTCATTGCCCAAACCCTCGCCCGCCAAGCCATGCGCCAATACGTTATGAGGCGCCTATCGGCAACCGCCATTAGTAGTCACCCGATGCCCAGTCAGATCGCGGTTAACTGTTGCAAGTAAGCAACATAGTTTTTTGCAAACCGGGCTATCTGCATAAATAGTCTTCTTGACCCTTACGGCAGCGCCGCTTAGCCTTGCCCGACATCAGCACACTTAGGGATTACCGCATGTTGCGCAGACTTTACTTGGCCGTTGCCGTGGCCGCTGCTTACAGCGCTTCGGTCTGGGCAACAGAAACCCCGCAGTCGTCCAAAACCGACTTGGTTTCCGTCTACCAAGAAGCCGTCAATAACAACGCTGCACTGGCCGCCGCCCGCGCCGACTACCGCGCACGTATCGAAGCAGTGCCCCAGGCCCGCTCGGCCCTGCTGCCAAATTTGTCGGCCACCGGCACCGTGCAAAGCACCCGTACGGCACTGGACACACCATCCAACGCCGGCACCCGCAGCGGTAATAGCTATCAGGCCAATCTCAGCCAGCAACTGTTTAACGCAGCGGCCTGGTTCCAGTTAAAGTCTGCCGAAGCCACCAGTGAACAAGCCGGTCTTGAGCTTTCCGCTACCGAACAGGAGCTGATTCTGCAAAGTGCTCAGGCCTACTTCGATGTGCTCAGCGCCCAAGATGGCCTGGCCACCAGCAAGGCCGAAGAAGCGGCCTTTAAGCGTCAGCTAGACCAAGCCATAGAACGCTTCGATGTCGGCCTATCCGACAAAACCGACGTGCTCGAGTCGCAAGCCGGCTATGACACTGCGGTCGCCAACCGAATTATTTCTCAGCAACAAGTGGATAACGCCTTCCAAGCCTTAACCACCCTGACCAATCGCGATTACCGCTCGGTCGACGGCATGCGCCATAGCTTGCCGATCTTGCCGCCGACGCCAAGCGACGCCAAGGCATGGGTCGACACCGCATCGCAGCAGAACTTACGCCTGCTCTCCAGCAACTTTGCGGTAGATGCTGCCGGTGAAGCCCTGCGCCAAAGTAAATCTGGGCATGCGCCAACCTTGGCCGCCGTGGCCAGCTATGGCAAAGGCGACAACGATAATTACGGTTTCAGCAACAATGGCATGCAGGGCGTCCGCTACAGTGGCGATGTCGAGCAGAGCAGCATTGGCCTGCAACTCAGCGTACCCATTTACAGCGGCGGGCTGACCAGCTCGCAAGTGCGCCAGTCGTTCGAGCGTTTGAATCAGAGCGAGCAGTCGCGTGAAGAGCTGCGCCGCCAAGTGGTGCAGAATACTCGCAACCTGTACCGCGCCGTGACCTCAGACGTGCAACAGGTGCAAGCGCGCAAGCAATCGGTAATTTCCAACCAAAGCTCGCTGGAAGCCACGCAAATTGGCTATGAGGTTGGCACGCGCAACATTGTTGACGTGCTTAACGCCCAGCGCTCTTTGTATGCCGCGGTGCGCAATTACAACAATTCGCGCTACAGCTACATCCTCAACAATCTCAGCCTCAAGCAAGCCGCCGGCACCCTCAGCCCTGCGGACCTGAGCGCCCTAGCCACCTTCCTCAACAAGAATTACAACCCCGACACCGACTACCTGCCGCCAGACCTGGCCAAGGCTGCCGAAGCACAATTGCAGGGCAATCCTAACTACTGATCAGCCAGCCAATAAAAAACCCGCCAAGTGCGGGTTTTTTATTGGCTGCAGTTATATGTTGCAGACTCAGTTATGTAGGGTGGGCTTTAGCCCACCAAGAGCCCACCAAGGTCTTTATGCCGCGCTGGTGGGCTAAAGCCCACCCTACAACACACAATCAATTTAACGCGGCAATAAGCGCTGCACTCCGTCGAGCAAGCGCTGCAGGGCGCCTTGATTGGCGTTAACCACGGCTAATCCGGCTTTGGCCATGGCCTCAGCCCGCGCCGGTTGCTGCCACAAATCATTCAGCGCTGCCGCCAACGCTGAGGCATCGCGCACTTCCTGCAAGGCGCCCGCATCACGCAACAGCGTGGCGATTTCAGTGAAGTTAAACAGCTGTGGGCCGCTGAGTACCGGCACGCCGAGGGCGGCGGGTTCCAGCAGGTTGTGGCCGCCACTGGCCACCAAGCTGCCGCCGACCAACGCGGCATCGGCCAAGGCATACAGAAACAGCAACTCACCCATGGTGTCGCCGAGCAACACTTGGCTGTCTGCCGCTGGCGCCTCGGCCAAGGAGCGCCGACAGGTGCTAAAGCCTTGTTTTTGGCACAACTCAAACACGCCGGCAAAACGCTCAGGGTGGCGCGGCACCAGAATCAGTAATGCCTGCGGAAACTGCGCCAGCAATTGCCTATGCGCGGCTAGGACAATTTCATCCTCGCCGGCGTGGGTGCTGGCGGCGATCCACACCGGGCGCTGGCTGGCTTGCCAGTCGGCGCGCAGAGCGCGGGCACGCGGCACTAACTGATCATCCACATGCAGGTCGAACTTAATCGAGCCCGTGACCGTCACGCATTCAGGCCGAGCACCGAGGTCGCGAAAACGCTCGGCTTCTACTGCAGTTTGCGCGGCGATCAAACTTAACTCGGCGAGCATCGGCGCGGTCAACCCGGCAAA
>JBBKVZ010000199.1:0-5065 GCA_037968715.1 Pseudomonas sp. | reverse complement strand
TCAGCAGGGTAATTGCAGTCAGTAGGCCCATGTCAGCATTGGCCGTGTAATGCGAGAAGGCCAATACGCCAAACCCGCCGGCAAATAATAGGGTGGTCGTCAGCATGGCCATGCCGGTGCTGGCATGCACTTCCAGCACGGCCTCGCGCACGCTCATGCCAGCGCGTGTCAGTTTGTTGTAGCGACTGAGAAAATGAATGGTGTCGTCGACCACCAGACCCAGACTCAGTTGGGCAACGGCCGCCACACCAATCCCGATGTGTCCGTTCAGATAGCCCCAGAGCCCGAAAGCCATAGTCGCCGGCAGTAGGTTGGCGAACACCGACAGAATGCCTAGTCGCAGCGAGCGCAAGGCAATCAGCAACACGCCAGAAATCAGCAGCATGGAAAAAAATGTGCCGTAGATCATGGATGATATGTTGTTCATCATCATGGTCGAGAACATCAGATCCAGACCGGCGCCTTTGGCGTGCATGGGCGCTGGGGTGTGCACCTGCAGCCAGGTCTCGGCGCGCTGATTCAAGGCCATAATAGTTTTGGTGTCGGTCTCCCAAACCGATGCCATCACTAAACTTTGGCGTTTGTCGAGGCTGACAATATTGGTCAAGCCCATGCCATAAGGCAGCGATAACTCGTACAGCAGCGAGTATTGGCTGGCCAGCTCGCGACTCGCTGGCAGTTGGTAGGCCGCGGCAGCATTGCTGTTTACTGCCTGGTTGAGGCGTTTCACTACATCGGTGTAGCTGCCGACGTGCGCCACTTCCGGCTGTGCCCGTAACCAGTTAGAAAAATCCTCTAGGCGCTTTTGGTATGCAGGGTCATGCACACCATTGGCCTCACCGGAGTCCACCGAGTACATAAGGCGGTGCAGACCAGTGACATTGCTGTTGATAAAATCATTGGCGCGGCGAAAGCTGAAGCTGTCGTCCAGATAGCGGGTGTACATTTCGTTGAATTCATTACGCGGCAGTCCCGCCAGTAGCACTCCGGCCACCAGTACGCCGCCCAGCACGATAGAGCGCGGGTGGCGTATCGTGAAGTTGACTAAACGCAGCATTGATCGACTGGAACGCGACTCCGGCGCTGTCTGTTTGAACGGCAGTAGCATCACTAACGCTGGCAGCAGTGTCAGTACCAGCACCCAGGCCCAGGCCACGCCAAAGGCGACCAGATTGCCGAGTTCCTGATAGGGCGGCGAGTCGTGAAAGTTGAGGCTGAGAAAGCCAAAAATAGTGGTGAGCGAGGTGAGTAGTACCCCGTTGAAGTTTTCTTCCATCGAAGCCCGCATGGCCGCTTTTTTGCTGTGGCCCTTGCGGTATTCCTGCAGGAAACTGGTCAGCAAATGCACTGCGTCGGCAACCGCGATGGTCATCATCATGATCGGTGCAAACATGTTGATGGCATTGATGCTGCCATCCAACCAGCACTTCACGCCCATGGTGAACAGCGTGGTGAACGTCACCACAGTCAAGGTAATAAGCGTGGCCATGGCGCTGCGAGTCAACAGCAGCAGCAGTATGACCATGACCGCATAGCTGGCCGGGATCAGCGTGAACATGTCCTCCTGCATGGCGTCGGTAAAGGCATTGGCGTTGGCCACTGAGCCGGTGACGTGATAGTCCAACTGAGGATGGATGCTTGCCTGCTGGCTGACCAAGTTGTCGATATAACGGCCAATTTCCGGGTTCTCGGACAGCGGATTAGCCGGCAGCTGGAACGTGATGTTGATGATTGCGGCCTTGCCGTCACGCGCCACATAAAGCCCACTCAATTCCGCTGACGTGAGGATAATGTCCCGGGCGGCCTGGATCTCAGCGTCGGAAAGTTGTGCGGGATTCTCCAACAGCTGCTTGACGATTATCTGATCGTCATCGCCGGAGCTATGGTTGTAGTTAGTAATGGAGTCCACGCGCGAGGAGTACGGTGCCTTCCAGCCAGCCTCGGTTAGCTGGTAAATGGCCTGCAAGGTTTCGCGCTGGAAAATATCGCCTTGCTTGGGGGCCACGGCGATGACGATATTGTCGCTTTTCGCATAGGTGGCTTCCTGCTCGTTCATGGCGATGAGCAGCGGCGCATCTTTGTCGAACATCAGTTTGTAATCATTCGCCAACCAGACATTCTTGTAGCCGATGCAGGCGACAACCGTAAGGGCGAGAATGCCCAGTAGGGTGCTTTTGGGGTTGTTCAATACCCCGTCCAGAAAGCGCTTAAGCATGTTTTGCTCCAGTGTGAATCCGGTTGTTTACAAGGCTCATGTCCGTCTGCGACTCGTTTGGAAGTTAGGGGCTGCAATGGCCGTATGAGTGCGCCGGCAGGTGTTGCGTTGGTTTGCCGGCAGTGCCTGGCTGGCTTTTATAAGAACCAGGTCAGCTCCAGCCGCAGAAAATTGTCACTGCTCAGATTGCGCAGTTTGTAATCGCTATTCGCTGTTTGCAGGGCTTCGAAAGGTGTCTGAGCAGATGGCGCGCCACCGAAATGGCGCAGCTCTAGGCTGCCGCGTAGGTCGTTGCCGAGACGGGTGCTGGCTTCGGCGCTCAGCAACTGCTCGTGAGTACGCTCATCGACGATCACGCCCACGAGTAGGTCCGAGGAGGCGGCATCGTTAAAAGCCAGGCGCATTCCCACTAGCACATCATGTTCAAAGGCAGTGGTGGCGGCGTTGCCACGGCTGTCATAGAGGTATTCAGCCAGCCAGCCGAGATCTATTTGGCTGTTAAATACGCCGACTTGCGTGTATTCAAAGCCGGCATCGCTGGCGTGAAAATTTTCCTGGCCGCCGTTGCGCTGAATGGCCTCCAGCTTCCAGAGCAGATCGCCCTGGGTCACCTGTAAATCCAAGCCCAATTGGTTGATCAGCGGGTAGTAGGGCGCCAATACCGGCGCATACCCTGGCGCAAAGCCGCTTGGCTGACCGCCGCTGAACTGCACTTGGCTGAAATCCACCACTGGCAGCAGTTCCGGTTCACGGGTGGTGCCGGAGAAACCAGTGAGGCCCAACCGCAGGGCCGGCAGGTTGAGCTGCCAGCGCGCGGCCAGATCAAGGTGGCGGTCGCCCCTGGAGGACTCATAGCTAACCAAGTCATCGTCGACCACCAGCGGCAGGCGCAGGCGCCCATCCGTACCGGCAAAGCTGCGCTCACGGGCACCGGCCAGTACAAACAAGTCGAGCATCTGCTGATCACGCTCAATCGCCAGATTAAACAGTGGTTGGCCGAGCTTCTGTTCGCCGTCCAGGCTTTCCACCTGGTCGGTCTGGTTGATGATGTCGACCAGGTGTTCGCCCTCGGTAACGCCCCAGAACACTTGGGCCACCCCGGTGCGCAGCTCATAACCATCGCCAAGGTGATTCCACAGGGCCTCGCGCACATCGAAATGGCTGCGCGCGGCATCACGCTGGTCGGCCCGCACTAAGGTGGTTAGGGTGAAACGCTCATCCTCGAGGTCGTGCCAGAACTCGCTGCGCAGGCTCAGAGCACTGTCGTTGCTGGCCTGGCCTTGTGCGCCGGGTTCCGAGAACTGCCAAAACTCCAGACTTAGCTCCTGGCGTTGTTGCAAGGCCAGAGCGGGCAGGCTGCAAAGCAGCGCGCTGAGGGCGAGTAACGAACGAGTCACCTTCAGCGCACTCGCAATAAGGCGTTCTGAGTAAAATCGTCCGCTTGCAGACCGGTCGCAAAACGATAATCGTGCCACTGCAAGCGAGTTTGTTTGCCCGTCTGTAGATTGACCATCAGCATTTGCCCGGGACGCCAGTGTTTGCCGGCGTACAGCTGGAAGTCCGTGGCGTTATAGGTTTTCAGCGGCGCATTTTTGCGGTCGTAATATTCGATGCGGCGGATCAGGTATTGCTCTTTATCGATCCATACGCGCTGGCGGGCATAGCCTGAGTAACTGTCGTTAGGGATACGTTCGAGGGTGAAGCAGGGCAGACCGTCCAAGCTGTGTTCAGCAAGTGATTGATATTTAAATTTTTGCCAGAAGGGCGTGACAATATCTTCGAAAGCGAACTCAGAACCCATAAATGGGCCTGACTTGTTGCGGGCACCGATTTGCTTGATGCGTTTTACCGCAGGTAGGTACAACCACTGCTGTGTATCGCCGGCCACCTGGTTGTACGAGAGCAGGCCGGAACCGGCGAGGTCGCGTGGCGTGTCGAAGGTCATCAGTGCCTGATCGGTGCCAGCGCCGTCCTCACGGCTGCGCACTCGCAAGCTGCGACTGGCGGTTTCGCCGCTAGGGCTGATCAAAGTCATTTCCAACTGCATCTTTACATCGCCATAGCCCCGTAACTGCTGGTCTGCGCGGATGGCGACTTGCTCGGCAGTTTGTGCCTGGGCCGGTAACGACAGGGCAAATAAGAGCAGCAGTGAAAACCTGGGCATCGTAATTCCTTCTGGCTGTAGCCAGTGCGTGATAGCGGTGAGAGGGCAGTAGGGTGGTGTTACTGAGTGCGGAGAAGTGCTGGCTCGCTGTGACAGAAATGCGACATTTAGTTACTGAAAGTATCATTCATGGAGGTTTTTAAATTGCCATAACTAAAGTGTGGTGTCATTCGTATTCGAATAATATTTTTCGGATACGAACAAATTGTAGGACAGAAAGGCTCTTTCCTAGCGCTCGGGACTGCAGTCAACTTCGGCGTCGATGGAGATCTATAGAAAATTGAGGTCGGGTGAGGGTCGTTCGTGAGCTGCAGGTCACTGTTGCCGGTGGTCCGCTTTAATGTTTTGCTCGGTGACATCCGCTTCTGCATCGCTTTGCCGGTGCTCGGCTTTCCGTGCGTCAAAGGCTGTGCGGCCTATTGTCAGGGCGGTGTATACGGATGGTAGTTGGCGCTTCGATGCGGGAGGTGGGTGCGCTGGATGTGTTGCAGGGGAAGCAGTTGGCGGTTATTCGGCTTAGCAGTTCACTAGAATGTGCTATTCGACGTCTCCAGCAGTTAACGGGTACATAGCCTTTTTATTGGTCGCAAAGTAGTATGCCGGCCTTATTGCAAAATTCTTGTTTTACTACCTCCAGTGACTCTGTGACGGTCTGGTTAGCCTTAGTGCTGCTGCCATTGTTTGGC
>JBBKVZ010000198.1:0-12348 GCA_037968715.1 Pseudomonas sp. | reverse complement strand
GTTGCTCTTCGCTCGACTCTTGCAGAAACAAGTGCACCACGTCCGGCGATAGCTCGTTGGCCACGGTTTCCCGGTACAAACGCAGAATCAATTGTTCGGCGGCACGCAGGGTGGTCAGTTTGCCGAGCAGTTCGAATTGGTTGCCACGATTGCGAATCTCGATGCCCATGCGCTGCTCAATCAGGCGTAGGTGCTCGTCGAGTGCGCCGCACAGATTGGCAAAGCGCCGTGGTTCAAAAGGCTCAAGGGTGAAATTGTGTACTTCTATGGGGGCGTTCAATATGGCTGTATTCAAGGTCGATTTGGCCGTTAGTCGCAGAAGTTGATGGTAGGCAGGATAACCGCTGGGGAGGCAAGGGTGAAAGCTCGCCGCCCAGGCAATTAGTCGACTAGGGTGCCGATCAGCGAATTGGGCCGCGCTTCGTCGATGCGCACGTTAACGAACTGACCAATCAGGCTCGGGTCGTTAGAGCGGAAGTTGACGATGCGATTGGCTTCACTTCGCCCCTGCAATTGCCCAGGGTCTTTTCTCGAGTAGTCACGCACCAAAATGCGCTGCACGCTACCGACCATGCGGCGGCTGTTTTCAAAACCCTGCTGGCTGAGTTTGTGTTGCAAACGAGCCAGGCGCTCGCGCTTGGTTTCGGTCGAAGTGGCATCGGCCAAGTCGGCCGCCGGCGTGCCGGGGCGGGCGCTGTAGACAAAGGAGTAAGAGAAGTCGAAGCCGATGTCTTCAATCAACTGCATGGTTTGTTCGAAGTCTTTGTCTGTCTCACCCGGGAAGCCGACGATAAAGTCCGAGCTAATCACGATGTCCGGCACCGCTAAGCGCAGCTTGCGAATCCGCGACTTGTATTCGAGGGCCGTGTGGCCGCGCTTCATGGCCGCCAAAATGCGGTCTGAGCCGGACTGCACCGGCAAGTGCAATTGCTTAACCAGCTCGGGAACTTGAGCGTGGGCCTCGATCAGCGCGTCGGAAAACTCCAGCGGGTGCGAGGTGGTATAGCGGATCCGATCAATGCCGTCGATGGCGGCCACTGCGCGGATCAGCTCGGCTAAGTCGCCCATGCGCTCGTCGTCACCGGCGAAGGTGCCACGGTAGCCGTTGACGTTTTGACCTAATAAAGTGACTTCACGCACGCCGTGTTCGGCTAGGTGGATAACCTCGGCGAGCACGTCATTAAACGGTCGGCTGACTTCTTCACCGCGGGTGTAGGGCACTACGCAGAACGTGCAGTATTTGCTGCAGCCTTCCATCACCGACACGTAGGCGGCGGGGCCGTCGACACGTGGCTCAGGCAAGCGATCGAATTTTTCGATCTCTGGGAAGGAAATATCCACCTGCGCCTTGCCGGAGCTACGCGCGGCGTCGAGCATTTCGGGCAGACGATGCAGGGTTTGCGGGCCGAACACCACGTCCACATAGGGCGCGCGATCGAGAATCGCCGCGCCTTCTTGGCTGGCTACGCAGCCACCGACGCCGATGACTAAGTTAGGGTTTTCCAGCTTCAATTCGCGCCAGCGGCCGAGTTGTGAAAACACCCGGTCTTGCGCACGTTCGCGAATCGAGCAGGTGTTGAGCAGAATAACGTCGGCCTCTTCGGCGCGTTCGGTCAGTTCAATTGGCTGATGTTCGCCCAGTAAGTCGACCATGCGCGAGCTGTCGTACTCGTTCATCTGGCAACCGTGAGTTTCGATATAAAGCTTCTTGGTCATGCGCGCTCAAAGACTGGCTGGTACGACCGCACATTATAGGGCGCGCGGGCGCGTCCTCCTAGCAGCCTGTCGGAATTAGGCGTCGTGGCGAGGCAGCGAACGGATTAGCGCAGTTTTTGCGCAGTAGCTCAGCCCTATCCCCGGCAAGCTGCTGAGGTTGTGCGGCGGATGCCTGTGCTATGCTTCGCGACCCCCGATTTGCTGGCGTTATTGGCTTCCCATGAGTAAGCGTGAACCGATTTATAAGGTGATTTTCCTTAACCAGGGTCAGGTATACGAAATGTATGCCAAGCAGATCTTTCAAAGCGATCTGTGGGGTTTTCTGGAGGTCGAAGAGTTCGTCTTCGGTGAGCGCAACCAGTTAGTGGTCGACCCTAGCGAAGAAAAGCTCAAGGCGCAGTTTGATGGCGTGGTGCGCAGCTTTGTGCCGATGCACTCGATTGTGCGCATCGATGAAGTTGAGCGGGTTGGCACGCCGAAGATCAGTGAAGCCAAGGGGGGCAGCAACATTATGCCGTTCCCTATGCCGATGCCCGACAAGTAGGCCGGGCAAGCCGCGCAGCGTTGCCCGTTACAATTACGGCAGTGGTGCAAACAGCGAGTTACTGCCCTGCAATTGCAGCAGGTATTCTCGAAAGATCTGCCCCAACACTTGAGTTGCTAGCTGTAACTCATCGCTGCGCATTTGCGCCTCGACTAGGTCGGCGCTATCCATAGCCTCTTCGGCGCCATTCACAGCGGCCATCTTCAGTATTACGTAAGCCTGCACGTTATTGGCTTGCACACCTTCACCGCGAAAAAACATCATGCCCAAGCGGTGCTGCGCCTGCGCGTGGCCCTGCAGTGAGGCTTGTTCAAACCATTTAAGCGCGATGCCTAGGTCGCGTTCGCTGAGCTGGCCGTCGTAGTAGAAACTGCCCAGATCAAATTGCGCTTGTGGGTTGCCGCTGGCGGCCACTTGCTCGCAGGCCGCAAGGGCTTCGGGCAGGTCTTCGGGCAGAGTGTGCAGTGAGCAGCGTCCACTGCTGGAGATAATCAGAAAGTTGCTGTCGGCCGTCGCGATTAGCGGCATGGCCATTAACAGGCAGCCAATAAGCAGGCTGCAACCGGAGCGTTTCATGAAAAAAGGCGTGCCTCTAAAGAGCAGTACAGGCTTTGGGCCTGGCCGGGATGAATGCCGGCACGCACATTATGAAATAAGCAGGGGGTTGCTTACAAAGTGTTTGCGGGGTTTTCGCTAGACGGTGTGCTGATTGCGCATGGTTTTTGCTCAATCAGCACATTTTTAGCGGTTTTTAGCTGCTTTGCAGGCTGGCAAAGGCGTGTTCGGCAGCATCCAGAGTCCGTTGCAGCTCTTGCTCGCCGTGGGCGATCGAGGTGAAACCGGCTTCAAAGGCGCTTGGCGCCAGATAAACGCCGCCCTCAAGCATCAGGTGGAAGAAGCGCTTGAAACGTTCGGCGTCGCTGGTCATTACATCGGCGAAGCTGCTGATGCTGCTCAGTGGGCTGAAGTACAGGCCAAACATGCCTCCCGCTTGGGTGGTCACGAAGGGGATGTTGGCAGCGTCGGCGCGTTGCTTGAGGCCGGCCAGCAAGCGTGCGGTGTAGTCGCTCAGTTCAGCATGAAAGCCCGGACGGCTGATCAGTTTCAGGGTGGTCAAGCCTGCCGCCATAGCCAGCGGGTTACCGGAGAGAGTGCCGGCCTGATACACCGGACCTAGCGGGGCGATCTGCTGCATGATTTCGCGTTTGCCGCCGAAGCAGCCGACGGGCATGCCGCCGCCGATGATTTTGCCGAAGGTCGACAAGTCGGGTGTCACGCCGTAGTACGCCTGGGCGCCGCCCAGGGCGACGCGAAAGCCGGTCATCACTTCGTCAAAAATCAGCACTACGCCGTGCTGGTCGCACAGGCTGCGCAGGCCTTCGAGAAAACCCGGTACTGGCGGTACGCAGTTCATATTGCCGGCTACCGGCTCGACGATGATGCAGGCAACGGTGGAACCCACTTCCGCCAGCAGGCTTTCGACGGCGGCAAGGTCGTTGAAGGCGCTGGTCAGGGTGTGCTTGGCAAAGTCGGCGGGTACCCCAGCCGAGCTAGGCACTCCTTGGGTCAGCAGGCCTGAGCCGGCTTTAACTAACAAGCTGTCAGAGTGGCCGTGGTAGCAGCCTTCAAATTTTAAAATATTGTCGCGCCCGGTGAAGCCGCGCGCCAGACGGATGGCGCTCATGGTGGCTTCGGTGCCGGAGCTGACCATGCGCACCATCTGCATAGACGGCACCAGTGCGCAGACCAAATCGGCCATCTCAACTTCTAGCGCAGTGGGCGCGCCAAACGACAAGCCGTGTTCCAGCTGAGCGCGCACTGCGCCGAGTACTTCTGGGTGGCTGTGGCCGAGAATCATCGGGCCCCAAGAACCGACGTAATCGACGTAGCTCTTGTCGTCTTCATCAGTGATATAGGCGCCGAGGGCACTCTTGAAAAATAGCGGTGTGCCACCGACGCTCTTGAAGGCGCGCACCGGCGAGTTAACGCCGCCGGGAATATGTAGCTGGGCGTTGGCAAATAGCGTTTCGGAGCGGGACATGGTCGGCCTCATGGTTTGGGCGAAATATTAACGAGTAAACAGTGCGCTATAAGCGCGGGCGCGTTGCTCTACGGCATTGACGTCGGCGCTGGCAAACAGGTCATTAATCACGGCGAGCAGGCTGGCGCCGTTGGCGATCAGCGCCGGTGCGCGGGCCAAGGTGATGCCACCAATGGCGGCCAATGGCAGGGCGAAGCGCTGCTGGGCTTGTTGGAGCAGTTCGACGGTGGCGTTGGGCGCGCCCGGCTTGGTGTGTGAGTTAAAGAAACGCCCGAAGGCTAGGTAGCTGGCGCTGTTGGCGGCGGCCGTGCTGGCCAACTCAAGCTGGGCATGACAGGTTGCGCCGATGATCGCCTGTGGGCCGAGGAGTTGGCGGGCCGCTAATAAGCAGCCGTCGCTTTGTCCCAAATGCAGGCCGACGTTCAGGTGGGCGGCCAGTGCTAGGTCATCGTTGATGATCAGAGCAGCGCCATACTGGTTGCAGAGTTCTTGCAGGGCCTGTGCTTCATATAAACGTCGGCGCGCATCGCTGGATTTATCGCGGTATTGCAGCAGTTGTGCGCCGCCTTTCAAGGCGGCCTCAACGTAGGGCAGCAGTTTACCGTCGGCCAGTAGTGCGCTGTCGGTAATCGCATACAGGCCACGCAGCAACGGTGCCGTCATCAGAATAAATCCAGGGGCAGGCGGCGTGGCACGTATTGACCGTGGCCGGGTTGCTCGGCATCGCGCAGCGTGCGCCAGGTGTAATCGAGCGCGCTGCGCACGGCACTGACTAAACCTTCACCCTGCGCTAAACGGCCCGCCAGCGCGCTGGCCAAGGTGCAGCCAGAGCCGTGATAACTGCCCGGCAGGCGCACGCAAGTGAAGTCGTACTGGCTGGCATCGGTGCAATACAAACGATTGTGAATGTCCTGCTCATCGCCATGTCCGCCGGTGATCAGCAGCGCTTGGCAGTCAGTGCGCAGTACGGCCGCACATTCATCGGCGCTGCCATTGGGCAGGTCGGCGAGAATGCGCGCCTCAGGCAGATTTGGCGTGGCGATGCTGGCCAGCGGCAGCAGGCGTTCGCGCATGGCGCGGGCTACTTCGTCGCTGCCCAGCGTGCCACCGCCACCCGCGCGCAAGACCGGGTCGAGCACCACGGGCAGGTCCGGCTGCTGTGCACGCAGTTGCTGAATGATTTGCCGGGCGGTTTCGACCATTTCAGTCGAGCCGAGCATGCCGAGTTTAATGGCTGCAATCGGCAGGTCAGCAATTACCGCGTTGGCCTGCGCGAGCACCCAGTCGCGGTCAAGCACGCGAAAGGCGCTGACGTTGCAGGTGTCTTGCACGGTTAAGGCGGTGACCGTCGGGGCGGCGTGACAGCCTTGCGCGAGCAGGGCTTCGATATCGGCTTGCAGGCCGGCACCACCGCTGGGGTCGTGGCCGGATAAGCAGAGAACAACAGGGCGTGAGGAGTACGTATTCATGGCGCGCGAGCTTATCACTTAGCGCCTTGCGCGCCTATGCAGAGTCGAGCGGCGTGCGGGCTCGGCACTGCATAGACGCGCTGCCTAGCTTAGAAACGCCAGGTGGCTTGGCCCGAAAGGGAACTCGCTGAGTTGTTGAAGTCGGCTTGGTAGTGGCCCTTGAGTGGCTCGCTATGGTCAACGCTCACACGCTCTTCTTGCAGGTAAATGTACGCCACGTCGAAGGTCAGATTGGCCGTTGGGCTATAGCCGGCGCCGAGGGCAAATACATAACGATCGCCACTCGGGATGCGTGGCGAGCGGTCGGTATTGTTAGTTGGGGTCGGGTCGAAAGCCAGACCGCTACGCAGCACCCATTGCGGGTTGAGCTGGTAGGACAGGCCAGTGGCGAAACTGCGGGTGTCGTGCCAGTTTTGTTCTTCGACCACTTCGCGCAGGTTCGCTGAGGCATTGTCCGGCGACTTAATGACCACCTCTTGGAAGCGACTCCAGCGCGTCCAGGTGTAGCCGGCGTAACCGGTCCACTGTGAGTCGAATTGATGGGTCACGGACAGTTCGAAAATTTCCGGGGTGGTCAGCGCGAGTGAGCCGGCGGATTTGCCAGCCGGAACGATGCCGTTGGCAATGCTGGTGTTTTTCACGTCGCCTTCCAGGCTGTACTCAACCTTGGAGTGGTAAGTGATGCCCACGCGCGTGCTGTCAGTGGCTTGCAGCATAACGCCAAGGTTGTAGCCGTAACCCCAGTCGTCGCCGCTGACCTTGAACTCGCCGTCGCGAAACACCGTCGGTGCTGGGTTAACTATGCTGGAGAGCGTGCCTTCAGCGTAGTTAGCGTTGATGCCGGCGCCGAACGACCACTGCTCGTTGAGTTGGTAGCTCAGGGTGGGCTGGATCGACACTATGCTCAGGTCGGTCTTGTCGGCGAAGCCGCGGCCTTGATAGTCGCTTTCGTATTCGGTGGCCAGGCCAAAAGGCGCGAATACGCCGATACCAAAATGCCAATTTTCATCCAGTGGTTTCACGTAGTAGCCAAACGGAATGGCCGTTAGCGGCACCATGTCGCCATCGTTGCTACCGGTGAAGTTCGACGAGGCGTTGCTAATCTTGCTGTTGGCGCTGATCAGGGCCATACCGCCAGAAACTTGTTCATCCAGATAACTCATGCCCGCTGGGTTACCGAATACGGTAGAGGCGTCCAGAGCGCTGGAGGCGCGGCCGGCAAAGGCAGTACCCATGGAGCTGGCGCTTTGTTCGTTAAGGGCGAAACCGCCGGCCAATGCTTGGCTGCTGGCCAGAGTAATGGCGGCGAACGTGCTTAAACGTCGGGTGAAGCTATTTAACTTGGTCAAGGTGGTGTCCATTGTTTAACAGGCGCAAAAGCCTAATCAGATTGGCTGAGATGTCTAGCGGGGATAATTTTTAAGCAGCGTATGCGCCGGTTTTTATGGGGTTATTGTCGTTAAAAACAATCTAACTGCATCGAACACCTGAAATTATAAATGAACTATAGGTATTTATTCTGTAATAAATTATTGTCTGTTCGGTCAGTTGTGGTTGCCGATAGACACTCGGCGAAGCTGTTTCCGTGGGTATTGCGAGCATGCGTCGGAGAGTGTTTTGGCCGGTTTTTGGCCGCGCTCGATGGTATATTTAATGCTTGGTGTAGATTGTCTTCGCCGGCGCTTATCGCTGGTGGTAGTAGGCTTTGCGCTGAGCTTTAGGCTGCTGCGTTAAGGTTTTTCGAAGGTTTTTGCGTTAACCGGTGACCTTGCTACGGTTCTGGTGATTGCTGGTAGTTAGCCGGAGTAGCGTCATGCGTCATTTTTTATTGTTGCTGCTGAGTCTGCTGCCGCTGATGGCGGGGGCTGTGGATTTTGATGAAAATACCCGGCATTTATTGCTTGGCCAAGAAATGGCCGTGTTTGAAGACGTGCGCGGTGCCCTGAGCATTGACGATGCCAGCTCTCCAGCCCTAGCCGCCGCCTTTCATCAGCATGATAAACCGGTATTAAACGCCGGTTATTCACGCTCAGTGTATTGGATACAACTGGACCTTAATTACCGTCCGCAGGTGTTGAGCGGTCAGCGCACGTGGTTGTTGGAGGTGGCCTATCCACCGCTGGATGACCTCGAGCTGTATCTGCCGGACGGCCATGGCGGTTTCAAACTGGCTCAGCGCACGGGCGACTCATTGCCGTTTTCCAGTCGGCAAATCGCGCAAAACAACTATGTATTTGAACTTGATTTGCTGCCCAATCAGCCGCAACGCCTGTACCTGCGTGTGCAGAGCCAGGGCTCGGTGATCGTGCCGCTGTCGCTGTGGTCGCCTACCGCCTATATGGAAGAGTTGCCGTCGCGTATTTATGTGCTCGGTATCATCTATGGCGTGCTCTTGGTGATGCTGCTTTACAACCTGTTTATTTACCTCAGCGTGCGCGACCGCAGTTACCTGTATTACATCGTCTATATCGCCGCTTTTGGCCTGTATCAAGTGTCGGTGAATGGTGCCGGGATCGAATATTTATGGCCCAACAACCCGTGGTGGGCGAATGCGGCGACGCCATTTTTGATTGGCTTGACGGCACTCGCTGGTTGCCAGTTTGCCCGCAGCTTTTTGCTTACCCGTGAGCACAGTCCGTGGGTCGACCGCATTTTGTTGCTATTGATGGGCACCGGCGTGCTGGTGATGTTTTTAGCCCTGTTCGCCAGCTATGCACTGGCCTTACGTTTGGCCACGGCGCTGGCCTTACTGTTTACCTTGGTGATTCTACTCGCCGGTATTTTGGCCTGGCGTCGTGGCTTGCGGGTGGCGCGGTATTTCATCTTTGCCTGGAGTGCATTTTTGCTCGGCGGCATGGTGAACACCCTGATGGTGCTGGGCTTGCTGCCTAACTCATTTCTGACCATGTACGCCAGCCAAATTGGTTCGGCGCTGGAGGTTGGCTTGTTGTCACTGGCCTTGGCCGACCGCATCAATGTTATGAAGGAAGAGCGCGCGGGCCTGTTGCAGCAAAATGCTCGCGACCTCGAAGCGTTAAACCGCGAACTGGCCAATAGCAATCGACTCAAGGACGAGTTTTTGGCCACCGTAACCCATGAATTGCGCACGCCCATGAATGGCGTAATTGGCTCGCTGGAGCTGATGCAAACGCTCAGCCTGGATATTGAACTGGAGCAATATCAAAAAACCGCCGCCGCCTCGGCCCGCGACATGATGCGCATGGTCAACGATATTCTGGCGCTGAGCGAGTTGCAGGCCGGCAAGTTACATGCGCAAAACTGCGCATTCAGCCTGCGCGCCATGCTTGACAGTTTGCGGGTGCGATTCACCCAGCAGGCCGAAGAGAAAGGCCTTAGTTTACGCATTGATCTGGAGAACAAACTCCCCGATACCCTGCAGGGCGATGCCGGCAAGCTCGGCCAATGCATCGGTTATCTAGTCGATAACGCACTCAAATTCACCCCGGCAGGCAACGTTACTGTGCGGGTTAACCGGCATACGGTACGCAGCGGCATATTGGGGCTACAAATTGAGGTGCAAGACAGCGGCATTGGTTTTGATGCTATCAAGGCTGCATCGCTGTATCAGCGTTTCCATCAGCTCGATGGCTCGCTGACTCGCGAGTACGGCGGCTTGGGGGTTGGCTTGGCGATTTGCCGGCAGCTGATCGAGTTGCTTGGTGGCAGCCTTACCCAGCAGTCACAGCCGGGGCAGGGCAGCTGTTTTGTGCTAACCCTGGAGCTTGAACTGCTGCAAACAGCGCGTTCAGAAGCGGCCCCGGTTGTCCGTCCGCAAGGCCTACAGGTGCGCCAGCCGGGGCAATGCAAGGTCTTAATTGTCGAAGACAATGCGATCAATCAGTTGGTGTTGCGTGGCATGTTGCTCAAACTCGGTTATCAGGTGCGCTGCGCCGACAACGGCAGTGCCGGGCTTGATCTGCTGCGGAACGAGGTTATAGATGCCGTGCTGCTCGATTGCCAGATGCCCGGTATGGATGGCTTTGCGACCTGTCGGGCGCTGCGCCTGTTGCCGGGTTGTGCGCACTTGCCGGTGTTGGCCGTTACGGCCCATAGCCATGCTGGCGACCGTGAGCGTTGTCTGGCCGCCGGCATGAGCGACTACCTGACCAAACCCTTGAAGTTCGACACCTTGCAGGTGGTGTTGCACGACTGGTTGCTGTGTCAGGCCTGCGCATGAGTAATTTTCCCCGTTTGCTCGGCCGCCGCGTGCGCGCATTGCTGTTATTGCTGCTACTGGGTGGCGTGCCACTGCTGGCTGCTGCGGTTACGTTTGATGAGCACACACGCCGGCTGCCGCTGGGTCGAGAGTTGCAGTTTTTTGAGGATATTCGTGGCAGCGCGAGCATTGCCGATGTCAGTTCGGCGGCTCTCGACGCCAGTTTTCGCTCCCAGCGTGCCGCCGTATTAAACGTGGGTTACACCAACTCGGCTTACTGGCTGCGTGTGGACCTGGACTACCAGCCGCAACAGGCATCCGGCCAGAAGTCTTGGCTGTTGGACTTAGCCTACCCGCCCCTCGATCGGGTCGATCTGTATTTGCCCGATGGCCAAGGTGGCTATCAACTGGCCAGTCGCAGCGGTGATTTTTGGCCCTTTAGCGAACGGCAAATCAAGCAAAGCAACTTTCTGTTTGATTTGTCGCTGCAGCCCGGCCAACCGTTGCGTGTCTATCTGCGGCTGGCCAGCGCCGGTTCGGTGCAGGCGCCCCTGACGTTATGGGCGCCCAGCGCCTACCTAGAAGACATCACCGCGCACACCTATTTGCTGGGCATCATCTACGGCGTAATGCTGGTGATGCTGCTCTACAACCTGTTTATTTACCTCAGCGTGCGCGACGCCAGCTACCTGTATTACATCTTCTATATCGCCGCGATTGGCCTCTATCAAGCCACCTCTAACGGCGTTGCCGCGCAGTATCTGTGGCCTAACAGCCCGGGCATTGCCAACGCCGCGCCGCCGTTTTTGCTCGGCGCCACGGCACTCTGTGGTTCGCAGTTTGTGCGTAGCTTTTTGCAGACGCGCACCTTCAGCCGAGGCCTCGATCTGGCGTTAAAACTGGTGATGCTCGGCGGTTTAAGTTTGATCCTGTTAACCCTCAGCATCGGTTACGCCACGCCGCTGAAGCTGGCCCCGTACATTGCCTTGCCGTTTTTGCTGGTGTGCTTAAGCGCCGGCGTGACTGCCTGGCGGCGCGGGCTGCGAGTGGCACGCTACTTTCTGCTGGCTTGGAGTGCGTTTTTAATTGGTGGTTTGATCTACACGTTGATGGTGCTCGGCTACTTGCCCAATACGTTTCTCACCCTGTATGCCGGCCAGATTGGCGCGGCGATGGAGGTGGCATTGCTGTCGTTGGCCTTGGCCGACCGTATCAACGTAATGAAAGAGGAGCGCAATCAAATCCTGCAAGAGTCCAGCCGCAAACTGGAGGGTTTGAACCAGCAACTGGCGGTCAGTAACCAACTGAAAGACGAGTTTTTGGCCACGGTCTCCCATGAGTTACGTACCCCCATGAACGGGGTAATCGGTTCGCTGGAACTGATGCAAACGCTGGAAATGAACACTGAACTGGCTGAGTACCAAGCAATAGCCGCCGCCTCGGCGCGTGACATGCTGAAAATGATCAGCGACATGTTAATGCTCACCGAATTACAAGCCGCGCGGCAACATTGCGCGCATGCACCCTTTAGCCTGCGCGGGCTGATCGAGCATCAGCGCACGCAATTTGCCGCGCGCGCGCAGGCCAAGGGCCTGAGTTTTGCGGTCGAGTTCAATCAGCGTTTACCCGATACCCTCGAAGGGGATGCCAGCAAACTCGCCCAGTGCATCAGTTATCTGCTTGATAACGCGATTAAGTTCACCCGTGAAGGCGGCGTTAGCCTGCAGGTCGAGGCGCTGCCAAGCAGCGGCTCGGGTATGCAACTGCAAATTCAAATCAGTGACACCGGCGTGGGTTTCGACAGCCAAGTCGACGATAAGCTGTACCAGCACTTTTTTCAGCTAGACGGCTCGCTGACCCGTGAATATGGCGGGTTGGGCATTGGCTTGGCGATTTGTCGGCAGCTGATCGAATTGCTCGGCGGCACGCTGACGCATCGCTCGAAACAGGGGCAGGGCAGTCAGTTTGAATTGCGCTTGCCGCTCGGCGTGCCCAGCGGCGTGCTCCCTCGGGCCAGTCCAATTTTTAGCCCAGCGTCCAGTGCCAGTGCTTTACCGCACGCGCAGTCGTGGCCGGGTAAGGCGCTGCGCAGCCCAGCCGAATGCCGGGTGTTACTGGTGGAAAATCACTTGATTGAGCAGCTGTTACTGCGCGGTATGTTGCTCAAACTCGGCTATCAGGTGCGCAGCGCCGAGAGTGCGACGGCAGTGTTTGAGGTATTAGCTCAAGGTTCGATCGATGCGCTACTGATCGATTGCCAGATGCCTCAGGCCGATGCGTTTGCCATCTGTCGGGCGTTGCGCCAATTGCCCGGCTGCGCCGAGCTGCCGGTGCTGGCCATCAGCCTCAACGCCGAGGCTGAGCGCCAACGTTGCTTGGCTGCGGGTATGACGGAGGTGCT
>JBBKVZ010000197.1:0-5645 GCA_037968715.1 Pseudomonas sp. | reverse complement strand
CAGCGCTCGGCGGCACGGCCAAAATGCCGCTCTTGGGCGAGGGTGACGATGTAGCGCAGCTCGGTGAGCGTCATAGTTATATTCCATTAAGATGCTCGCTAGCATAGCTTCTGCAACTGAATGCGCCAAGCCGTGTGGTGTAGGGGGCAGTACTGGCTGAGCGACAAGGGCTAGTTTAGCGTCGTCGTCTTCACGAGCGTGGGGCTCCAGCACCAGCGCAACGCTATGTTCACTGGCTTCCCACGTGCGCGGGAAAGATGGAATGCTGTTCAAGCATTAACGGCTACATAGCCAAAATAAAGGCGACTCGCCGGTCGCCTGTATTTTTAACGCCGAGCATTGCGCGCTGGGATTATGCCTGCGCCGGTGGCTTAGCCGCGGAAGTAGCGTTGTGGCACGAAGGGCATTTTGCTCACGCGCATGAGCACCGGCTTGCCGCGCACCATGGCCCAGACTTGGCTGTCGAGGGCGCTATGGGCGCTGTCGAGATAGCCCATGGCCAATGGTGCGCCCAGAGTGGGGCCGAAACCGCCGCTGCACACTTGGCCGATGACTGCGCCGTCGGCGTCGACAATCTCGCAGCCTTCACGCACCGGGGTGCGTTCTTGTGGCAGTAGGCCGACACGTTTACGGGCCACGCCCTGTTGCTGCTGGGCGAAAATTTGCGCGGCGCCGGGGAAGCCTCCGGCGCGCCCGCCATCGACCCGGCGGGCCTTGGAAATCGCCCAGCCCAGCCCGGCTTCGACTGGCGTGGTGCTGGCGTTCATATCGTGGCCATACAGGCACAGGCCGGCTTCCAAACGCAGTGAGTCGCGCGCACCGAGGCCAATCGCCTCTACTTCGGGTTCGGCCAGCAGCGCTCGGGCCAGTGTTTCGGCCTGGGCGGCGGGCAGAGAAATTTCAAAGCCATCTTCACCGGTGTAACCCGAGCGGCTAACCAAGCAGTCGATGCCCAGCAGTTGCACGCGGGAGAATTGCATAAAGGTCATCTGCGCGACTTCGGCGGCCAAGCGGCTCAGCACGGTAACGGCGGCGGGGCCTTGTAGGGCGAGCAGGGCGCGGTCGAAGTGGGCTTCGACTTCACAGAGCCCGGCCAGTTGCTGTTGCAGATGGGCCAGATCCTCATGCTTGCAACCGGCGTTGACCACCAGAAACAGATGATCGTAGGCATTGGCGACCATCAAGTCGTCGAGGATGCCGCCTTCTGCATTGGTGAACATGGCGTAGCGCTGCATGCCCACGGGCAGGTCGATGATGTCGACCGGCACCAGTTGCTCCAGTGCAGCGGCCGCGCCTTCGCCGCGCAGGATGATTTGGCCCATGTGCGAAACGTCAAACAGGCCGGCCTGAGCGCGGCAGTGTTGGTGCTCTTTGAGCACGCCGAGCGGGTACTGCACCGGCATCGAGTAACCGGCGAACGGCACCATGCGGGCGCCGAGTTCTAGGTGCAAAGCGTTTAGCGGGGTGAGGGCGAGGGGTTCGGTGCTCATGGGTCACTCCAGATAGTAAAAGTCGAAAAAGGCGCTGCGCTGTTTGGCCTCAACTGCGTTGGGCTTTGCGGCGGTGGCAGCTGCTTTCAGCATTCGATGATATTAACGGCTAAGCCGCCTCGGGCGGTTTCTTTGTATTTACGACTCATGTCGGCACCGGTCTGGCGCATGGTGCGAATTACCTTGTCCAGCGATACATAGTGCTGACCATCGCCGCGCAAGGCCATGCGTGCGGCATTGATGGCTTTCACCGAGCCCATGGCGTTGCGCTCGATGCAGGGCACCTGCACCAAGCCACCGATGGGATCACAGGTTAGGCCGAGGTTGTGCTCCATGCCGATTTCTGCGGCATTCTCGACTTGCTCAGGTGTGCCACCGAGCACTTCGCAAAGGGCTCCGGCGGCCATTGAACAGGCCACCCCAACTTCGCCCTGACAACCCACTTCGGCGCCAGAGATCGAGGCATTTTCCTTATACAAAATGCCAATTGCGGCGGCAGTCAGCAGAAAACGCACCACCCCATCGTCATTGGCGCCCGGAATAAACCGGCGGTAATAGTGCAGCACAGCCGGGATTATGCCGGCCGCGCCATTCGTGGGGGCAGTAACCACTCGGCCGCCGCTGGCGTTTTCTTCGTTGACCGCTAGCGCATACAAATTGACCCAGTCGAGTACCGACAAGGCATCGCGCAGCGCTGCTTCCGGGTGCTGGCAGAGTTGCCGATGCAGCGCCGCCGCCCGGCGTTTAACTTTTAAGCCGCCGGGCATGATGCCTTCATTTTTGCAGCCGGCCGCGACGCAGTCTTGCATCACCTGCCAGAGGTGCAGCAGGCCGCTGCGGGTTTCGTCCTCGGGGCGCCAGGCACTTTCGTTGCAGAGCATTAATTGGCTGAAGGACATGCCCTGGGCGGCGCAATGGCCCAGCAGGTCTTTGCCGCTGTGAAACGGGTAGCTCAGCGCGGTGTTGTCTTCGACAATCCGGTCGGCACCGGCGGCGGCTTCATCCACCACAAAGCCGCCACCGACCGAGTAATACTCGCGACTGCGCAGCTGCAGCCCCGCCGCATCGAAGGCCCGGAAAATCATCCCATTGGGGTGAAAGGGCAGCGGTTTGCGAATCATCGCGAGGTGCTGTTTCTCGCAAAAATTAATCGTTTGCTGGCCTAACAGCTTGAGCTGGCCGCTGGCGCGAATGCTCGCCAGTCGCGCCTCGATGCTGCTGGTATCTATCGTACTCGGCTGCTCGCCTTCAAGGCCGAGCAGCACCGCCTTGTCGCTGCCGTGGCCTTTGCCAGTGGCGCCGAGGGAGCCGTACAGCTCGACCTTCACCGTGTCGGTGCTGGCGAGCAAGTCATCGCGCTTGAGCCCTTCGGCAAAGCGCGCGGCGGCGCTCATCGGCCCGACGGTGTGCGAACTGGACGGGCCAATACCGATCTTGAATAGGTCAAAAACGCTGAGTGACATGACAGCCTCCGTAGCGTGAAATGGCGGCATTAGCGTCTTTGCCGATAAATCCTGATGGGCCAAGCTACTAAGAGTAGGTGATTATCAGTACTGACGGAGCTAACAGCGCCCGGTGGGAAATGCTCGGCAGTTTCCCACCCTGCGTGTGCAATTGGCTTTTGTTGGGTGGCCAGCGCGAAGCTTGGCCACCGGTACCGAGAGCATTCAGACGCGGCGGGTATAGCCGTGCACGGCTTGTTAAATTCAAGCCGGAGGCTCGAACTTAACGCCGCTCTAGGCTGTAGATAAACGGGGCAACTATTTCCAGATGGCCGTTGCTGAGCAGTTCTGCCGGTGGCGCTGGCACTGGGCTGGCGCGGCGGATCATGGTTAGGGTGGCGCGGTCGAGGGCGGCGTTGCCGGAGCTTTTTGCCAGCTCTACGCTGAGCACTGCGCCGCTGCGGTCGAGGTTGAAACGCACTTGGCAGGTGCCTTGGATACCTCGGCGGCGGGCTTCATCGGGGTAGCGTTTATAGCGTGCCAAGTGGCTGAGCAACTGACTTTGCCAGGAGGCTTTGGCCGCGGCCGTAGCGCGGCTGTTGCTCGGTTGCGCGGCTACGGGCGCGGCGGCAGGCGCGGTGTTTGGCGTCGGCGCGGCGTGCTCGACCGGCTTGGCCGCCGGCACCGGCGGGGTAGGTGCCGGTTTAGGTTGTTGCACCAGCGGTTTTGCCTTGGGCTTGGGCTTGGGTTTTTCCAGCGCCAGTTTGGGCTTAGGGACCACCACTCGCTCAGGTTCGGGCGTTGCTTGCTGGGTCACGGCCGGCGCAGGTGGCGGCGCGACTGTCGGCTGTGGCGGTAGCTCGATCAGCATTGCCGCTGGCGGTAACTCGACTGCTAGCGCTTGAACTTGCCAGTTCAGCGCCCAGACCCCCAGACCCATATGCACGCCAAGCACCAGCAGCAGGCTGGCACTTAGGCGCAGGCGATTACTGCTGGGGCGCGTCATGGTTTGCCAACTGTCTCAAGGCCGACCAAGCCGATTTTCAAATAGCCGGCGCCGCGTAAGGCATTCATCACGTCCATCAGTTCTGCGTAGGCCACGCTTTTGTCGGCGCGAAAGAAGATGGTGGTGTCTTTGTTGGCTTGGGTTTGTTGGTCCAGCGCCTGACCGAGCTGCTCACGGGCGGTTAGTTGTTCGCCGATGTACAGGCTGTGGTCATCCTTTACCGTTAGGTACAGCGGTTTGTCTGGGCGTACCTGTGGTGTGGCGCTGGCAGCGGGCAGGTCGACTTTAATGTCGACGGTGGCCAGCGGCGCGGCCACCATAAAAATGATCAACAGCACCAACATCACGTCGATAAAAGGCGTGACGTTGATCTCGTGGTTTTCTTGAAGGTCGTCGCCGCCTTCGCTGAGGTGTAGGGCCATGTGCGTGTCTTAACCTGCCTTGACCATATGTGGTTGGATTTTCGCCGGCAGCGGTGCTTGGCGCTCACTGCCCGGCAGGTCGAGGTCGCGGCTGACCAGTAGCAGTACCTGCGCCGAGGCATCGGCCACCTGCGCCCGATAACCGGCAATTGAGCGGGCGAAGACGTTGTAAATCACCACCGCCGGGATCGCCGCCACTAAGCCCAACGCGGTGGCCAACAAGGCTTCAGCGATGCCCGGCGCGACCACGGCGATGTTGGTGGTTTGTGATTTAGCGATGCCGATAAAACTGTTCATGATGCCCCACACGGTGCCGAACAGGCCGACGAAGGGCGCGGTCGAACCGATGGTGGCCAACACGCCGGTGCCACGGCTCATCTGCCGTCCGCTGGCGGCCACCAAACGATCCAGGCGAAAGCTCACCCGCTCTTTGATGCCGTCGTTGCTGCGAGCGCTGGCCGACAATTGCAACTCGTCTTGGGCATCTTCGATCAACGCCAAACTCAGCCCGCCCGCGCTGGCGTTGCGCCGCGCCTCGGGCAGTGAGCGGGCTTGTTTGAGGTGGCTCAACTCGTGGTGCAGGCGGCGTTTGGCGGCGAATAGTTCCAGACTCTTGCTCAGCCACAGGGTCCAGGTCAACACCGAGGCCAGCGCCAAGCCGATCATCACCCCGCGCACAATCACATCGGCATTTTGGAACATGCCCCAGGGGCTCATATCGGCGGCCAATAAGCTGTGTGCTGGGGCCTCTGCAACGCTGGCCGCACCTGGCTGAATAGCGGTTAACGGGTTGCTGGCTGCGTCGTTAAGCGTGCCGACGGGTGGTGCGCTGAGCGGTGCGGCAGCGGGTTCTTCTGCTTGGGCTGCACTCGGCAGGCTGAGGGCGATGGCTCCGAGTAGAGCGGCGGCGCTCAATGCACTGCGAAGTCGCGTGCGCAACGACCAAGATTGGCGGGCGCTGGATAGCGTATTCATGGACGTCTGGCCTCTATAGATCGCGCAGAAGAACTGACTGTGCGAATTAGGTGAGAGTGATTCTCGATATTATTGCAAATAGTTATCATTAGCGAAAGCCTGCAGCAGGCTTTATTGCCACCGACGCGCTGATTGGCGGTTGATCACTTAAGCAAAAGCTTTCTCCAGGGCAGATTTTCCTGGAGCCTGCCGGCAAGGCTTGGCGCTGCCGGCGCTGCGCGTTAGGCTGCGCGTTTAACTGTGGAGTCGCGCCATGAACCTTTCGCCCTCGTTGTTGCTGGTTGGCTGTGGCGATATTGGCAGCCGCTTG
>JBBKVZ010000196.1:0-5704 GCA_037968715.1 Pseudomonas sp. | reverse complement strand
TCGGCGCCGTCAGCGGCGAGAATATCCACGGCTTTTACTTGATGGTTACTGTTCAGCCAATTCTGACTCTGCAATAACAAGCGCTTGCGCGCCGCCATTACCGGCAAATCAGCCTCTATGTAACGCAGGTGCGGGTAGCGCGCGGTAAAGCGGCGGCCACGCGGCGACAAGCCACAGGCGATTTCCACCACCTGCGTGACCCCACCCCGCTCAATGGCCTCGACTAAACGGGCATCGATCAGTAGATGACGCTGCAGCAGCAGACTTTCCAGATCAATCCCAAAACCGACCCGAGCACCCCAAGTGATAGGCCGCAGTATGCTGTGAAACCAACGCCCTAAACCCGTCACAAAGGCCGGATCAGCTAATTTATGCCGGTACCAGACATAGCTGGTGTAGTGCGCACTCGGCGAGATATGGGCACTGCTGGCACGTGCGCGTTCAGCCATGGGTTCGACTCTTATTGTTATGATGGCCGCCAGACTATGCCCCACAGCCCGACCACGACAGCCGATGCCTGACGATCCCACCCTTAGTTTGCCCTGGCCGCAGGCCCGACCACTGGATGATGCGTTCTTCCAGCGTGACGCACAGCGTGTGGCGTGCGAACTGCTGGGCAAAGTCATTCGCCATCGGGTAAACGGGCTCTGGCTGGCGGCGCGCATCATCGAAACCGAAGCTTATTATCTAAGCGAAAAAGGCAGCCATGCTTCCCTCGGTTACACCGACAAACGCCGCGCATTGTTTATGCCCGGCGGACACATTTATATGTACTACGCCCATGGCGGCGACTCGCTGAATTTCAGCGCTGACGGCCCAGGCAATGCGGTATTAATCAAGTCCGCCAGCCCTTGGCTAGATGCCATTTCACCGCTGGCCGCCCTGCAGGCCATGCAACAGCACAATCCAGACACTCAAGGCCGACCACGCAGCGCCGAACGCCTCTGCGCAGGGCAAACGCTGCTGTGCCGGGCGCTAGCCTTGAAGGTGCCGCAATGGAACGGCCAACGCTTCGACCACCAGCGTTTGTTTATCGACGACTTAGGCCTGCGGCCAGCGCAGATTATTCAAACCAGCCGACTGGGCATTCCGTCCGGTCGCGACGAGCAACTACCTTATCGCTTTGTCGATAGCGCTTTTGCACGCCACTGCACGCGCAACCCGCTGCGCCGTGGTCAAATTGAGGGACGCGATTTCCAGCGCCTGCCAGCCGAGGAGCACCACTAATGTTGCAGGGATTCGACAGCCTGAATATCTGGCTTGGTGCCCATCCCCAATGGCTTGGCTTAGCAGTATTTTTATTGGCCTGCGGCGAATGCTTAGCCTTGGTCGGCATTATTGTGCCTGGCGCGCTGCTGCTCTTTGCGGTTGCTGTACTGGCCGGCGGTGGCGCGTTAAGCCTGGGCGAAACCTTGCTGCTGGCCTTCTGCGGCGGATTATTGGGCGATGCCTTATCGTATGCCTTTGGCCGCCGTTTCAGCCCGCAGATCCGCCGCCTGCCATTGCTGCGCTCGCACCCCGAGTGGCTGACCAGCGCCGAAAATTATATGCAGCGTTATGGCAGCAGCAGCTTATTAATTGGCCGTTTTATTGGCCCGCTGCGACCCATGCTGCCCATGGTCGCCGGCATGCTGAATATGCCCCTGCCACGTTTTTTTGCCATCAGCGTGCTGGCCGGCAGCGGTTGGTCAATCGCCTACTTACTGCCCGGCTGGGCTACCGGCGCGGCCCTGCGCCTGCCTTTAAACGAGGGTTTCTGGCCCGAGGCGGGCGTGCTGGCCGCAGGGCTGGCGATTTTGCTGCTGGTGAGCATTCACAGCTGCTTGCGCCAGCAACCGCGCGGCATTGCCTTGATCGGCGGATTGAGCGCAGCCGCCTTGCTCGGCTTACTTGTCGGCTGGCCTTACCTAAGCAACTTCGATCATGGCCTGATGGCCTTGGTGCAAGCCCAGCGCACTCCAGCGCTGGACAGCGTGATGGTGCTAGTGACCAAAATGGGTGACTTCAACAGCCAACTGGCCGCCGCCATCCTGCTCTGCACCTTGCTGCTGCTGTCGCGTAAATGGCCGGCGGCATTGTTCGCGGCCAGTAGCTTACTGCTAACCGCGCTGGCCAACGGCGCGCTGAAACATCTGCTGGCCCGCATGCGCCCTGAGATTCTGCTTGAGCCGCTGCACAGCTATAGCTTGCCCAGCGGACATAGCAGCGCGGCCTTTGCCTATTGCTTGGTGCTTGGCGTATTGGCTGGGCGCGGCCAACCGCCGCGCTGGCAGTTAACTTGGATGCTGCTCGCCAGTTTGCCCGCCAGCGCAATTGCCCTGTCGCGGGTGTATCTGGGAGTCCATTGGCCAACCGACATTCTCGCCGGAGCGTTGCTGGCCTGCGCCTCGTGCGCACTGTGCTTAAGCCTGAATGAACGGCGCCAACGCTTGGCAGAAATCGCCGCGCCCGTGTGGTGGCTGATCATCGCCTCCGGCCTGGCGCTGTTTAGTGTGGCCGCCAGTCACGCAGTGCCTGCGGCGCTGCTGCACTACCGTTACTAAGGCATCGCCGCTGGGCGCAAAAGCAATAGCCGCTAGGCGAACATTTCGCCCTGCATTTGCTCCAACCAACGCTGAATCAAGTGCAGGCAAGCCACAGGGTCAGCCAAACGCAACAACTCGAGCTTTTGCTCGACGCTGAACGGCAGCAAGTAGGCCAGTTGATTGGCCAACTGTAACTGCCCGATAACGGCGCCACTGATGCCCATCTCGATCACCCGTGGATGCTCCGCCAGCGCCAACAACAACGCCTGCAAATCGTCCTGCGGTTCTTGCAGTTCAAGTTCTGCTGGCTCATCCAGCCACACCACGCTGGCCACGCTGAGCTGGTCAGCCTGCACCTCGGCGTGCTCAACCCGAAACCGCCGAGCGCCCTCAACGCGAATGCCCAGCAAACCATTCGGCCGCTGCTGCCAGTCAATAATCCGCGCCTCACAGCCAATATCGGCGACGCTGACCGGCGCATCGCCCACCTCACGGCCATCAAGAATAGCCACCACGCCAAAGCCACTACCCTGCTTCAGGCAGCGACTGAGCATGCTCAGATAGCGCGGTTCAAATAGCTGTAAATCCAGCGGGCAACCTGGGAACAACACGCTATCGAGCGGGAACAACGGCAAAGACATACAACCCCCTGATTAACCCAGCAAAGACACCAGCAACGGTAAAAAAACCGCCGTGGCCACGCCCATCAAACTCATGGCGAGGGCGGCAAAGGCCCCGCTTTCTTCATCTTCTTGCAGCGCACGCGCCGTGCCTACCGCGTGCGCGGTCAAGCCCAACGCCATGCCGATCGCCGCCGGGTGACGCACGCCAATTAGGCGTAACAACTCAGGGCCGCAAATAGCCCCGAGCACTCCGGTAATCAACACAAACACCGCCGCCAAAGCCGCCACGCCGCCAATTTGTTCGGCCACCAACATGGCAATCGGTGAGGTCACCGACTTGGGCGCCATGGTCATCAACATCATCGGCTCGGCGCCAAACAACCACGCCAGAAGCACCCCGAGCACCGTGGCCAGTATCCCGCCGATGATTAGGGTTAAGACTGTCGGCCAGAACAATTGGCGAATCCGCCGCAGGTTGACGAACAGCGGGATGGCCAGCGCCACGGTTGCTGGGCCAAGCAAGATAATCAGCAATTGCGCGCTCTGCTGGTACTCGCGGTAACTCAGGCCACAGGCCAGCAACACGCCGATAACCGCGAGCATCGACAACAACACTGGCTGCAAAAACACCCAGCGGGTTTTTTCATAAGCCGCCAGCGCCAGTTGATAAGCCGCCAAGGTAATCCCAAAGCCAAACAGCGGATGGTGAATGACCGCCAACCAAGCGGCCATCATGACTCACCGCCACGACGCGCTTGGCGCTCGATGAGTTTCTGCATCAGCCAACCGGCAAAGGCCAGCGACAACAACAGCGACAACAGCAAAGAGCCGGCAAGCGCCCAAAAATCGGCGGCCAAGGCCTTCGCATAGACCATCACGCCCACCGCCGCCGGCACCAACAGCAAGGGTAAATAGCGCAGCAAACCGGTGGCTGCAGCAGCCAACGGCTCGCCCACCTCGCCGCGCCACAGCAAAAAACCGAACAACAACAGCATGCCAATAATCGGCCCAGGGAGCATCGACAAAAACAGCACATTGATGGCCGTGCCGAGCAATTGAAACAGCACCAGCCAGGTCAAACCGCGTAACAACATGAGAGTCTCCGAGAGGAACGCAGCAACATTATAAGCACGTGCGCATCTTCGCTATAACTTACCCTAACTCTTGTGCAAGGTGACTTGACCAATTCGGCGCTGCATGTTGATCTAGGGGCTCGGAGTAACACCGGCTAAAAATAATAACACCCGCATATTTAAGGATAATTTATGGCCCTCGCACCTGTGGCAGAACTCAAAGACTATATCGGCAAAGAGCTAGGCCGCTCAGAATGGCTAAATATCGATCAAACGCGCATTAATCAGTTTGCCGAATGCACCGGCGACCATCAGTTCATTCACGTTGACCCGGAAAAAGCCAAGCTGACCCCGTTCGGTGGCACCATCGCCCACGGTTTTCTGTCGCTGTCGTTACTGCCGGTGCTCAGCGAAAAAATCATGCTTATGCCGCAAGGCCTGAAAATGGCGGTCAACTACGGTTTAGATAACCTGCGTTTTATTCAGCCGGTCAAGGTCAACTCCAACGTTCGTCTGGTGCTCACGCTGATGGATGTCACGGAGAAAAACCCAGGGCAATGGTTGTTCCGGGCTAAGGCAGTACTGGAAATCGAAGGCGTCGACAAACCGGCCTTTATTGCCGAGCAGTTGACCCTCTGTTTCGTGTAACCCTCACCGCTTAAAACGGGGCGCCAATGGCGCCCCGTTTGCATTTAGGCCGAAGCAATCAAACCCTTCGTGAAAATTATTTACGCCATACTGCACACACTGCCTGCTCGATCTGGATGCCTGTAATGCGCTCATCACTCAGTATTTTCAGTCTGGCCTTGCTGCTTACCGCCTGCGGCCAAGGCGAGCCACTCACGCCGGCCAACGCCACCCTACCGGACGGCGGACGCTACCGCGGTGAGTTGGTGAATGGCCTGCTGCAAGGTGCTGGTCGGCTCGACTACAGCAATGGCAGTTGGTACGCCGGCCAGTTCCTGGACGGTCAAATGCACGGCATGGGTGAGTGGCAAGGCGCCCACGGCGAGCATTATGTCGGGCAATTTCGCGCCGGCGAGTTTGACGGCCTTGGCCTTCTCACCCGCAACAACGGCAGCCAGTATCAAGGCAGCTTCAAGCAAGGCCAAATGGACGGCGAAGGTCATTACCAACGCGGCCAACTGAATTATCGCGGCAGCTTTAAAGCCGACCGCTATGACGGCCTTGGCCACTTGCAACTCGCCGATGGCAGCCGCTACAGCGGCCAGTTCACACGCGGCCGGCCCAACGGCCAAGGCGTGCGCACCGATGCCGACGGCAACCTGTTTAGCGGCCAGTTCAAACAGGGCTTGCTGGACGGCCAGGGCAATTACCGCGGCGCCGACGGCGAGCACTACAGCGGCGGTTTTAAGGCCGACAACTTTAACGGCAAAGGCCGTTATGAAAGTGCCGACGGCGATGTCTGGCTCGGCCAATTCAAGCACGGCGCATTAACCGGCGCAGGGGAGTTTATCGGCAG
>JBBKVZ010000195.1:0-3042 GCA_037968715.1 Pseudomonas sp. | reverse complement strand
AGCGCGCTGAGGTTCCAGTGCGCGATCGGCACTTGGTTGCTGAAGCTGTAACGCCCGCTGTCGTCGGAGTGGTTGCAGATGTGCTGGGCGTCAAAGTCGTCGAGAAAGGCAAAGGGGCCAAAGTCGAAGGTGATGCCGAGGATCGACATATTGTCGCTGTTCATCACGCCGTGACAAAAGCCATAGGCCTGCCAGTGAGCGATTAACTCAGCATTGCGCGCGACTATTTCGCCGAACATGGCCGCGTAGGGTTCGGTCTGTGTGCTGCACTCGGCGAAGTGGCAGGTGAGTACGTGCTCGGCCAGCGCGCTGAGTTGCTCGGTGTGCTTACTGTAATAGAAGTACTCGAAGTGGCCGAAGCGCACATGGCTAGGCGCTAGGCGCAGGAGCATGGCCGCAGATTCTTGGCGTTCGCGCCACACTGGCGTGCTCGAGCTGGTGACACACAGCGCCCGCGAACTGGGAATACCCAAGGCATGCAGGGCTTCGCTGGCGAGAAACTCGCGAATCGATGAACGCAGCACGGCGCGGCCGTCGCCAGAGCGGGAGTAGGGCGTTGGGCCGGCGCCTTTTAGGTGTAAGTCCCAATGCTCGCCGGCCTGATTAAACACCTCGCCGAGCAGTAAGCCGCGGCCATCCCCTAAACGCGGGTTGTAGCCGCCAAATTGATGCCCTGAGTAGACCATTGCTCGTGGTTCGGCGCTTGCCCAGAGCTTTTGCCCGGCAAACAGTTGGGTAAAGTCGGTACTGGCGGCGGCACTGGGTGCGAGATCGAGCAACGCTAATGCCGCGGTGCTGACCACCACCAGTTGTGGCTCGGCAATCGGCGAGGGCTGCACAGCGGTGGAGAACGCATCGCCCAGGCGGGCAAAGCGGTTGTTAAAAGTTAGCTCGTTGAGGTGCTTCACGAGGGCTCTCCGACAATGCCGACTAAAGTATTCGCCATTGCCGGGGGTGCGTCCAGACTCAGGCCCCGTCGCCCAACTCACCAGGTTCTTTGGTTGGCGCTCTGGGCACCAGAAAGTTTGACTGTGGCAGCGGCTCGCTCGGTTTGGCCACTTGCTCGGGTGGGTTCTTGACGAACACATCCAGCTGGTTAAAGGCCATTTGCACATCGTGCTCGCGAAAGCTCATAGCGATGCTGGTTAGCAGCTCATCACTGGCCCGTAGGCGATCGCCCAGCTCGCGCACATGAAAGCGCAGGTCGTAATTGAAGGTGCTGGCGCCGATGCTCATGAAGAACAGTTCCGGGCCTGGCTCGCGCAGTACCCGCGCGTTCTCGTCGGCGGCCTGCATGACCAGTTTGCGGGCCAGTGCCAGATCGGTCTCGTAGGCCAGGCCGATGTTCAGTACCACACGGGTCACGGTGTCGGTGAGTGACCAGTTAATCAGTTGGTCGGTGACGAAGGTTTTGTTCGGCACGATGATTTCTTTGCGATCGAAATCGGTGATGGTGGTCGCGCGGATCTGGATGCGGCTGACGGTGCCGGACAGCGCACCGATGGTTACCGTGTCACCAATGCGCACCGGTCGTTCGAACAGAATGATCAAACCGGAGATAAAGTTGGCAAAGATCTCCTGCATGCCAAAGCCGATACCCAGGGACAGGGCGGCCACCAGCCACTGCAGCTTGTCCCAGCTAACGCCGAGGGTCGACAGTGTGGCGACAAAGCCAAAGGCTGCAATGGCATAGGACAGCAGCGTAGTGGTGGCGTAGGCGCTGCCTTGCCCAAGGTTCAGGCGTGACAGCACCAGTACCTCAAGTAAGCCGGGCAGGTTGCGCGCCAGTGCCGTGGAAATGACGATGATCACCAGTGCGCCGAGCAGGTCGCTGAGGCTGATCGGCACCATGCTGGCGGCATCGCCAGTGCCACTGCTGTACTCGTACAGGGTGACATTGTCGAGGTAGGCAAACACGCTGATCAGGTCGGCCCACACCCAGTAGAGGGCGACCAGAAACAGGCTGAACAGCGCCAGGTTGATCAGGCGCATGGATTGTTCATTGACCTGGTCGATATGCAGGGCGGGCTCTTCGCCGACCTCGCTGCCGTCGAGGCCCTCTTTGGCTTGGGCTTGGCGCTTACTCTGCGCGCGTTGATAGGCCAGGCGCCGCGCCGCGACCGAAAGGCCGCGCACGAAGGTGGCTTCGACTATCAGCCAGACGATTAGCAGATAGAGTGTTTCGATTAAGCGGTCGCTGAGTTTCAGCGCCGTGTAGAAGTAGCCCATGGCTACGGCCACGCTGAGCACCAGAGGCAGGGCGATAAAGAGTGCGCCAATGGTCCGGCGTAGCGGTGAGGCATGTTCGCGCACCGGTTCGCTAAACATGGTTTTGGTCAGTAGCCAGGCCATGCTCAGGAAACAGGTAAGGACGATGCCGATGCCCATGACATCTTGGTCGAGGACGTCTTGTTGATATTCGGCCACGGTGCTGACGGCCACCAAGGCCATCACGATCACCCCGAGCTTGCGAACCTGTGAGTGCAGAAAAATCACTTGCGGGCGGTTCCAGCGGAAATGCAGTTCCGCCACGCCGCCCGGGCTGAGCATGCGGTAGCTGGTGTAAAACACCATCCAAGCTTCGGCCATCTGCATTAACGCGGCGCCGAGGCTGGCATTTTGGCCGCGCGCATCGCTTTGCAGAATCAAGGCACAGAGCGCCAAAAATAGCGCCACCGGCAGTGCCAGCAACAAGTTCAGCAATAGAGCCAAGGGCGTGTGCAGCTGGCTGTCACGTTTGAAGTGACCAATGTCCTGATGCAGGTCGGAAAGCTTTTGATAAAGGTAGCTGCGCTTGTACAGCAGCAGCCCAATCAGTAACAGCAAGGGCAGAAACAGCCACGGCTGATTAATGAGTCCGGCCCACAATTCTTTGGCTGTAGAACCCCAAGGAATAGCGCCGAATTGGCGCTCTAACTGGCTTGGGATTTGTTTCAGCCAGGCCAGATCGAGAGGTTTGTTGCTGGGAATCCAGAACAATTGCTCGTCGAGGGTGGTGCGCAGGGTTTGTGCGGTCTGCTGTAGTTGCTTTTGGCTGAGCTG
>JBBKVZ010000194.1:0-6237 GCA_037968715.1 Pseudomonas sp. | reverse complement strand
GCGACGCATTCTTCCCGTTCCGCGACGGCTTGGATAACGCCGCCGCCAACGGCATCACTGCGGTGATCCAGCCAGGCGGTTCGATGCGCGACGCAGAAGTGATAGCTGCGGCCGATGAGGCCAACATTGCTATGGTCTTTACCGGCATGCGCCACTTCCGTCATTGACCGGTGGCGGTGGGCAACTTCGGTCGCCCACCCTACGCGCACACCAGACATCGTAGGGTGGATAACGCTTCGCTTATCCACCGCAAGGAGATTTGTATGAATGTATTGATTATTGGCAGCGGCGGTCGTGAACACGCCCTGGCTTGGAAAGTCGCGCAAGACCCGCGCGTGGTTAAAGTGTTCGTCGCCCCCGGCAACGCCGGCACCGCCACTGAAGCCAAGTGCGAAAACGTCGCCATCGACGTATTGGCCCTCGAGCAATTGGCCGACTTTGCGGCAGCTAATGTCAGCCTAACCATCGTTGGCCCGGAAGTGCCACTGGTGGCTGGCGTGGTCGATCTATTTCGCTCGCGCAACCTGCGCTGCTTTGGCCCGACCAAGGGCGCGGCGCAACTGGAAGGCTCCAAAGCTTTCACCAAGGACTTCCTCGCACGGCACAATATTCCCACCGCCGATTACCAAAACTTCACCGAGGTCGAACCAGCGCTGGCCTACTTGCAGAAAGTCGGCGCGCCAATAGTGATCAAGGCCGACGGCCTAGCTGCCGGTAAAGGCGTGATCGTCGCGATGACGCTGGTTGAGGCTGAAGATGCGGTGCGCGATATGCTCGCCGGCAATGCTTTCGGTGAAGCCGGTTCGCGCGTGGTCATTGAGGAGTTCCTCGACGGCGAAGAAGCCAGCTTTATCGTCATGGTCGACGGCAAGAATGTGCTGCCAATGGCCACCAGCCAAGACCATAAACGTGTTGGCAATGGTGACACTGGCCCGAACACCGGCGGCATGGGCGCTTACTCGCCAGCGCCAGTGGTCACCCCAGCCGTGCACCAACGGGTCATGGACGAAGTGATTTGGCCTACCGTGAAAGGCATGGCCGCTGAAGGTAATGTTTACACCGGCTTCCTCTACGCCGGGCTGATGATCGACAAACTCGGCAACCCTAAGGTGATCGAGTTCAACTGCCGCTTCGGCGACCCAGAAACCCAGCCCGTCATGCTGCGTCTGCAGTCTTCGCTAATTCTGCTTATCGAAGCGGCCTTCGCCGAAGCTCTAGACAAAGTTGAAGCCCAGTGGGACCCACGGCCGAGCTTGGGCGTGGTATTGGCCGCAGGCGGCTATCCAGCTGACTACGCCAAGGGTGACGTGATTAATGGTCTCGACCAGGCGGCAGCCTTACCCGGCAAAGTGTTCCACGCCGGCACCGCGCTGCAAGACGGCAATATTGTTACCAGCGGTGGCCGGGTTTTATGCGCCACAGGCATGGGCGACAGCGTGCTCGAAGCCCAACAACAGGCCTATGCATTGGCCCAGCAGATCAACTGGAACGGCTGTTTCTGCCGCGACGACATCGGTTACCGGGCCATTGCCCGCGAGCGCGACGAAGACTGATCGGCATTTCTTTGTCGGCTCGTGACAAGCTGTTGATCACGGGCTGGCAAGACGATGTAAACTGATCAGAACTTGTTCAACTCATAGGAAGGGATTTCGCCCGTGTCATGGCCCAGGATTGCCACTGCTCTGCTTGTCAGCCTGCTGCTGACCCTTGTTGCTGCGCTACCAGCCCAGGCTCAATCCGAAGAGCCTGAATGGTCTCTGCTGCTCGACAGCCAAGGCACTCTGCAATTTGATGAAGTGCGCTCGCCTGAGCGTTTAAGCCAGTTTGCCCCGACCCAACTCAATCAGCTTTACAGTCAAGGCGGTCATTCCGCGCTATGGCTGCGCTACCGTTTGCCGGCGAATCAGGCTGAGCAAATTTTGCGGGTATATTCGCCGTACTTGGAGTACCTCGATCTTTACCTGTGGCAAGACAACACCCTGCTAAACCATACCCGCACGGGTAACAACTTGCCCTTGAGCAGCCGTGCATTGCCGAGCCGCAATTTTCTCTTGCCGATCCCGGACTCAACACAACCCATCGACATATATTTACGCCTGAGCTCTGCACACTCATTACGTCCAGACATCAGCCTGCAGTCCGCGCAAGCGCTGGCCGCCGATGACAGTCGCACACTGTTGTTTGGCAGTCTGCTCGGCTGCCTTGGCATGCTGGCGCTGTACAACCTAGTGCGTTTTATTTATGTGCGCAGCCCGAGCACCTTATGGCTAGCAGCCACCCAGCTAAGCCTGCTGTTAGCGACCATGACCATGCTCGGGATCACCACGCCGTGGCTGGGTCAGTGGCAAACCATACAACCGAACATTCTGAATTTATCGCTGCTGGTCAGCATGCTCTGCACCTTGGCGTTTACCGCCAGTTTTTTCCGTCAGGTATGCCCCACCACACCGCTGACTAAAGTGCTGCTGCTCGAGATAGCCCTGATCAGCCTCACCTGTGTTCTGTTGCTATGGATGACCGACGTACAGGTCAACCAATTGATCTATGTGCTGATCGCCATTGGCGGCCTGAGCATGACGATCGTGGCGGGTTATCACTGGCACCATGGTTACCGTCCGGCGCGTTTATTCACCCTCGCTTGGTTAATTTTCAGCCTGAGCTTTGTCGGTGCTTTGCCGGTGTTCTTTGGTTACTGGCCGGTTGCCTCTGAATGGCTGAACTTTAGCCAGCTGGTGGCGGCCATCGTGTGTAACTTTATGCTCAGCATCGCCCTCAACGAGCGGCAAATGCGCATCCTCAATGAGGACTTCATTGCCAGCCGCAAGCAAGCGGCCAACTCCGCTGAACTCAACGCCAAAGCCGAATTTCTCGCACGCATCAGCCATGAAATCCGCACCCCGATGAACGGTGTGTTGGGTATGAGCGAGCTGTTGCTCGGCACCCCGTTGTCGACCAAGCAACTCGACTACGTGCAGACCATTCATAGCGCCGGCAATGAACTGCTAACCCTGATTAACGAAATTCTCGACATTGCCAAACTTGAGTCCGGGCAGATCGAGATCGACGATGTGCAGTTCGACCTCAACGCGCTGATCGACGACTGCCTGACGATTTTCCGCAGCAAAGCCGAGCAGCAAAAGGTCGAGCTGATCAGCTTTATACAGCCGCAGGTGCCGCGGGTGATTAGCGGCGACCCAACACGCCTGCGCCAAGCCCTGCTCAGCCTGCTGGAGAACGCCTTCAAACTCACCGCCGAAGGCGAAGTGCTGCTAGTCGCCGCCCTCGAAACCATCGGCGAGCAAACACGCTTGCGCATTGCCATTCAGGACAGTGGCCAACCGTTGAAGGCCGAGGAGCGCGATGCGCTGCTGAACACCGCCCTACAGAGCAAAGACTTCCTAGCCAACAGCAAACTCGGCGGCAGTTTGGGTCTGATTATCGCCCGCCAATTAATCCATATGATGGACGGCCAGTTTGGCGTGCAAAGCGGCCAACAGCGCGGCAATACCCTGTGGCTAAGCCTGCCTCTGGACAGCGAGCGCTTGCAGCAACCGACCAGTAATTTTGACCAGCAATTACAGGGCAAGCGGGTCTTGGTGGTTGACGACAACGAAACTTGCCGCAAAGTACTGCAGCAGCAATGCGCCAGCTGGGGCATGCAAACCAACGAAGCCTCCAGCGGCAAAGAAGCACTGGCCATGCTGCGCAATCGCGCGCACCTGCGTGAACACTTCGATGTCGTTCTGCTCGACCAAGACATGCCCGGTATGACCGGTATGCAGCTGTCGGCCAAGATCAAAGAAGACCCCAGTTTAAATAACGACATCCTGATCATCATGCTCACCGGCATCAGCAATGCACCGAGCAAGATCATTGCCCGTAACGCCGGAATCAAACGTATTTTGGCTAAACCGGTGGCCGGATACGCGCTAAAAGCCACCCTAGCCGACGAGCTTAATCGGCTCCAGCAAGGCCAACCCATCAGTAGCATGCAGATCAGCCCAGAGCCGCTGCCGATCGAGGTGCCTCGTGATTTCCGTATTCTGGTTGCCGAAGACAACAGCATTTCCACCAAGGTTATTCGCGGCATGCTGGCCAAGCTTAATGTGCAACCAGACACCGCCAGCAACGGTGAGGAAGCCTTGCGCGCGATCCAGGCCAACCGCTACGACCTAGTCTTGATGGACTGCGAGATGCCGATTCTTGACGGCTTTACCGCCACCGAGATGCTCCGCGCTTGGGAGGCCGAGGGCCAGCATCCGCGCACCCCGGTAGTGGCGTTAACCGCCCACATTATGTCCGAGCATAAGGACCGCGCTCGCCAAGTAGGCATGGACGGCCACATGGCCAAACCGATAGAGCTGTCGCAACTGCGCGAACTGATCGAGCGCTGGGTGGCCGAACGCGCCCTGCGCCGCCAGCGCGAAGCGGACTCTTCACTGTCGTCCTAACGCCTATTGGCAACACTAAGAGCCGCGCCCATGTCTGTTGTTTTGTTTAGCCTGTACTTGAAGATGCTGGTGCTCTACAGCCCATTTTTTGTGCTGTCGTGTTTTATCAGCCTGACCCTTGGCTACACCCGCAAAGAGCGCAAAATGCTCGCCTGCAAAGTGGCCCTTGGCACGGTGATCGCCAGTGGCCTGCTGTATCTGTTCGGCCAACATATCTTTAGCCTGTTCGGCATCACCATTGACGCCTTTCGTATCGGCGCCGGCTCCGTGCTGTTTATCTCGGCACTGGGCATGGCCCAAGGCAAGCCCGTGGTGCAGCCAGACAATCAGCAGCAAGACGTAACCATCGTGCCGCTGACTATCCCACTCACCGTCGGCCCCGGCACCATCGGTGCACTGCTGGTGATGAGTGCCGGCCAACCACACTGGGACGAGCGTTTTCTGGCCCTCGGGGCGATCGTTCTGGCCAGCGTCACCGTTGGCGTGGTGCTGTATTTGTCCGACCTGTTCGTGCATTTATTGGGCGAACAAGGCCTGCAAATTGTTAGCCGGCTGATGGGCCTGTTTGTCTGCGCGCTGGCCGCGCAGATCATCTTCACTGGGGTGAAGAACTACCTAGTGCTCTGAGTTGCCTCACAACAGCGCAATAATTGTCTCTGCCCGCACCAGATACGCACAACCAGCACCAAATCAGGGCGCGAGCCCTCTGCAAAGATAATCTGACTAGGCAGACAAGCCTTGCGCCACGAGGCTTTGCCGCTGTTGGCACGTTTCACGCATTACAGCCCATGACCCTTCTGGTCCATTCCCAGTTGCGCATGGAGCCCTAATAAGATGAAACGTCGCCCTCTTCTAAAAGCCACCCTCGCCGCCAGTGCCCTGTTGCTGACTGGCCTGTTCCCGTTCAGCGCCCAAGCTGCCGAGACCATCAAGGTCGGCATTTTGCACTCGCTGTCCGGCACCATGGCCATTTCGGAAACTTCATTGAAAGACATGGCGTTGATGACCATCGACGAAATCAACGCCAAGGGCGGCGTGAATGGCAAACAACTTGAAGCCGTAGTGGTTGACCCCGCCTCCAACTGGCCGCTGTTCGCGGAAAAAGGCCGCCAGCTGCTGACCCAGGACAAAGTCGATGTGGTCTTCGGCTGCTGGACCAGCGTGTCGCGCAAATCCGTATTGCCGGTATTCGAAGAACTCAACGGCCTGCTGTTCTACCCCGTGCAGTACGAAGGCGAAGAGATGTCGCCTAACGTCTTCTACACTGGCGCCGCGCCAAACCAGCAGGCCATCCCTGCGGTCGAGTACCTGATGAGCGAAGACGGCGGCGCAGCCAAGCGCTACTTCCTGCTCGGCACCGACTACGTTTATCCGCGCACCACCAACAAGATCCTGCGCAGTTTCCTCGTCAGCAAAGGCGTCGCCGAAAAAGACATCGAAGAGGTCTACACCCCGTTCGGCCATAGCGATTACCAAACCATCGTCGCCAACATCAAGAAGTTCTCCGCCGGCGGCAAAACCGCAGTGATCTCCACCGTTAACGGTGACTCCAACGTGCCGTTCTACAAAGAACTGGCCAACCAGGGCATCGAAGCCACCGACATCCCAGTCGTGGCCTTCTCGGTGGGCGAAGAAGAACTGCGCGGCATCGACACCAAGCCGCTGTTTGGCCAACTGGCGGCGTGGAACTACTTCCAGTCCGTGGAAAACCCGGTCAACACCGAGTTCGTCAACAAGTGGAAGGCCTACGCCAAGGCCAAAAACCTGCCAGGCGCCGACAAGGCCG
>JBBKVZ010000193.1:0-3852 GCA_037968715.1 Pseudomonas sp. | reverse complement strand
GCTGGTTTATACAACGCTCAACGGCCAAGGAGAACGCAGTGTTAGATTCAGCGGCGAAAGCTTTCTTGCGCCATCTTGCGCCTTTGGCGCTGGTTATTTTTTTCGGCGTGGCTCAGGCGGCGCCGCAATCGATTCACCAATTACCGCTGCAGGCCATGGCCGACAACACCTGGCGTTTGCCGGCGGGCGATTACCTAGGCTCTTTTCGGGTTGATCAAGCGATGCATATTCGCTGCGAGCCTGGGGCGGTTATCCGTGCGCAGGGCGAGGGTAATGTGCTGACTATCGGTGCGCCCGGGGTGAGCATCGAAGGCTGCACCCTGCGTGATTGGGGACACGACCTCACCGCGCTAAACTCGGCGGTGTTTATCGAGCCGCTGGCACGCGGCACGCTGATCAAGAACAATCGCATGCAGGGCCCAGGTTCGGGTATTTGGGTTGATGGCACGGCGGACGTCAGCCTAATCGGCAATCACATTCAGGGAGAGCCGAGCATTCGCTCGCAAGACCGTGGCAACGGCATTCACCTGTACGCCGTGCAGGGTGCGCGGGTTATCGGCAATCGGGTGCGCGAGACCCGCGATGGTATTTATATCGACACCTCGAACGGTAACTTGCTCGAGGGCAACACCCTGGAAGACTTGCGCTACGGCGTGCATTACATGTTTTCCAACGATAACCAGGTGCTCAACAACATCACTCGCCGCACTCGCACTGGTTATGCGTTGATGCAAAGTCGCAAGTTGACGGTGATCGGCAATCGCTCTGAGCAGGATGAGAACTACGGCATTCTGATGAACTACATCACTTATTCAACCCTGCATGACAACTTCGTCAGCGATGTACGCAGCGGCTCGACCGGCGACAGCATGATCTCCGGCGCTGAAGGCAAGGCGCTGTTTATCTACAATTCACTGTTCAACAGCATCGAACATAACCATTTTGCCAACAGCGCCATAGGCATCCACTTAACTGCCGGTTCCGAAGACAACCGCATCGCCGGTAACGCCTTTGTCGGTAATCAGCAGCAGGTTAAATACGTTGCGGTGCGCACCCAAGAGTGGTCGCAAGACGGTCGCGGTAACTATTGGAGCGATTATCTGGGCTGGGACCGTAACGACGACGGTCTGGGGGATATCGCCTATGAGCCTAACGACAATGTTGACCGGCTGCTCTGGCTCTATCCGCAGGTGCGTCTGCTGATGAACAGCCCGGCCATCGAAGTGCTGCGCTGGGTACAGCGTGCTTTCCCAGTGATGAAATCACCAGGCGTGCAGGACAGTCACCCGCTGATGCAACTGCCGACCACCGATCTGCTGCCAGCCAGCCAGGAGTCAACGCCATGAATGCCGTCGAAATTGAAGGTGTTAGCCAGCATTACGGCAGCATGACTGTGCTGCACGACTTGCACTTGAGTCTGGGTGAAGGCGAGGTGCTGGGTCTGTTCGGCCATAACGGTGCGGGCAAAACTACCACCATGAAGCTCATTCTCGGTCTGTTGCAGGCCAGCCAGGGGCGTGTCACGGTGCTCGGCCGCTCACCGAGCGATTTGGCCGTGCGTCGCCAGCTTGGCTATCTGCCGGAGAACGTGACCTTCTATGCACAACTCAGTGGGCGCGAAACCTTGCGCCATTTTGCCCGCCTCAAAGGCGCCGCGTTGGGGCAGGTGGATGATCTGCTAGAGCAGGTCGGTTTGGCCGACGCCATGAATCGGCGGGTCAAAACCTACTCCAAAGGCATGCGCCAGCGTCTCGGTTTGGCCCAAGCACTGCTCGGTGCACCGCGTTTATTGTTGCTCGACGAACCCACGGTCGGTCTCGACCCTATTGCCACCCAAGACCTCTATCAATTGGTCGACCGTCTACGTCAGCAAGGCACCAGCATTATTCTTTGCTCGCATGTGTTGCCGGGTGTCGAAGCGCATATCAACCGTGCTGCGATTCTGGCCCATGGACGGCTGCAAGCGGTCGGTAGCTTGGCCGGCTTACGTGAAAGTGCCGGTCTGCCAGCGGTCATCCGTGCCAACGGGCTAAAGCAGAGCGCACAGCTATTACAGCACTGGCACGCTGCCGGACATAAGGCGCGCTCGACTGGCGTCGACGGCGTTGAGGTGGAGGTTATCAACGGTCACAAACTCAGTCTGCTGCGCCAGTTACTGGGTGAGGGCGAGGCACAGGACATCGATATCCACCAGCCATCGCTGGAGGATCTGTACCGTTATTACATGGAGCGAGCGGCTATTGTGCCGAGCGCGGAGGGCAGACCATGAGCCAGGTGTGGAATATCGCCCGTAAGGAGTTCAGCGACGGCTTGCGTAATCGTTGGTTATTGGCCATCAGCCTGTTATTTGCCGTGCTGGCCGTGGGCATTGCCTGGCTTGGTGCTGCAGCTTCTGGGCAGCTGGGTTTTACCTCTATCCCGGCAACCATTGCTAGTTTGGCCAGTTTGGCGACCTTTTTGGTGCCGCTGATTGCGCTGTTGCTGGCCTACGACGCCATCGTTGGTGAGGATGAGGCGGGCACCCTGATGTTGCTGCTGACCTATCCACTGGGCCGCGGGCAACTGCTGCTGGGTAAATTCGTTGGCCATGGGTTGATTCTCGCCCTGGCCACGCTGATTGGTTTCGGCTGCGCAGCGCTGGCCATTGCCGTGCTAGTCGCAGAGGTTGACCTGGGCTTACTGGCGTGGGCTTTTGGGCGCTTTATGTTGTCTTCGACTGTGCTCGGCTGGGTGTTTCTGGCCATGGCCTATGTGCTCAGTAGCAAGGCCAGTGAAAAATCCAGCGCTGCTGGGTTGGCCTTGGGCTTGTGGTTTTTGTTTGTGCTGGTCTTTGACCTGGCACTACTGGCGTTGTTGGTGCTCAGCCAAGGCAAGTTCAATCCTGACCTGCTGCCTTGGCTGTTGCTGCTCAACCCGACTGATGTGTATCGCTTGATTAATCTTTCTGGTTTCGAGGGCAGTGGTAGTGCCGTCGGCGTGATGAGCCTGGGCGGTGATTTACCCATGGCCAGCGGACTGCTGTGGGCGTGCCTGCTGCTCTGGGTGGCCGCGCCGTTGCTGCTGGCCTACGGGGTGTTCCGACGCCGGGCTGGCTAGCCGCTGCTTAGGTAGCCGTTGGCGGTTGTGCGTGGTTACAGCTTTTACGCATCGCTGCACTACGATGTTCCGGGCTATGCGTAGGGTGTCTTCGCACCAGCGGATAATGGTTGCTGGACTCTTGGCTGCGCTGCTGAGTCCACCCGGCCAAGTAGCCTAATATTTCAACTTTATGAGGGGCAAACGATGCGCGTCAGCTATTTAAAGGGTCTCGGTGGATTGCTCGCGATGCTGCTCACTCTGGGCTTAACGGCCTGCGGCGATACTGAGCAGCAGGTGCAAGCGCTTAAGCCGGTGGCCTTTCACAGTGATGATGAGTGCCATGTGTGCGGCATGCTGATCGGCAGTTTTCCTGGGCCTAAGGGTGAGGTTGTCGAGCAAAATTCAGTGAAGAAATTTTGCTCCACCGCCGAGCTGATCGGTTGGTGGTTGCAGCCAGAAAACCAACATCTGTCGGCCAAAATATTTGTACATGACATGGGCCGTAGTGAGTGGGCCAAGCCTGATGATAATTACTTGATCGACGCGACTCAGGCCTATTACGTGGCGGGTACTCGGCTCAAGGGCGCTATGGGGGTGGTTTTGGCGTCTTTTGCCGACGAGCAAGCCGCCCAGCAACTGGCTGCGCGTGAAGGCGGGCGGGTACTGCGCTTCGCCGAGATAGATCAACAGGTGTTGCAGATGGGGGCATCTATGGATGCCACTATGCATGAAAGCGCGGCGCTGCCGCATACCGGTCATTGAACCCGGTCAACC
>JBBKVZ010000192.1:0-3907 GCA_037968715.1 Pseudomonas sp. | reverse complement strand
TCAAAAATCAGCGAGGCGGACAGCCGTGATAGCCCCAAGCCGCCATCTTCTTCGCGCAGATACAGGGCCAGATAACCTTGCTCGGCGGCGCGGCGAATTACGTCCACCGGGAAGTGATGGTCACGGTCCCAGTCGGCGGCATACGGGGTCAGTTCGTGGGCAGCAAAGGCGCGGGCGCTGTCCACCAGTAGGCGTTGCTCTTCGCTTAGGTCAAAGTCCATGGGCTGTCCTTGGGTGACGGCGGAGCCGTACACAGCTGCTTATTATTGGGCTATGTCCCTGTTATGTGTTGCAGGCCCTATTTTGTAGGGTGGGCTTTAGCCCACCCTACGTTTTGCGCTCAACACGTAACTGGTACAGAACCTATTATTTTAGGTGAATGGTCATATTCGGGCCGGCCACGGCGTCGTCATCAAACCAGCGGCTGGTGACGGTTTTGGTCTCGGTGTAGAAGCGTACGCCTTGTTTGCCGTAGGCGTGCAGGTCGCCGTAAAACGAGCCTTTCCAGCCGGTGAAGGAGAAGAACGGTAGTGGTACGGGCACCGGCACATTGATGCCGACCTGGCCGACTTCCACCTCGTGTTGATACTGACGCGCGGCGCCCCCGGAATTGGTGAATATCGAGGTGCCGTTGCCGTACGGGCTGGCGTTGACCAGTTGGATGGCCGCTTCCAGGCTGTCGACCTCCATGCAGACCAGCACCGGGCCGAAAATTTCTTCGCGGTACAGGCCCATCTTGCTGCTTACGCCACGAAACAGGGTGGGCCCCAACCAGTTGCCATTCGGGTAGCCGGGCACTGTGCAGTGCGAGCCATCCAGCAAGCACTCGGCGCCTTCGGCCTTGCCTTCGCTGATCAGGCGTTGCACGCGTTGCTTGGCTTGCTGGCTGATCAGCGGGCCGAAAGCCGCCGCTGGGTCGTTCCAGTAACCGGGTTGCAGTTCGGCCATCTGCGCCTGTAACTCGGTAATCCATTGCTTTGCCTCGCCGACAAACACCGCCACGCTGATCGCCATGCATCGCTGCCCGGCGGCTCCGCAACTGGCCCCGACTAGGTTGCTGAGCACTTGCTCTTTATTGGCGTCCGGCATGATCACCATATGATTCTTGGCCCCGGCGAAGGCCTGCACACGCTTCAAATGGGCGCTGCCGGTGCGGTAAATATGTTGGCCAACCGCCACCGAACCGACGAAAGAAATAGCGCGGATATCCGGGTGGGTGAGCAGGGCGTCCACTTGTTCGCGGCCGCCGTGCAGCACTTGCAGCACGCCTTTCGGGGCGCCGGCCTCGATAAATAGCTCGGCCAAGCGATTGGGTGTCAATGGGTCTTGCTCGGAGGGTTTAAGAATAAAGGTGTTGCCGGCGGCGATGGCCAGCGGAAACATCCACAGCGGAATCATCGCCGGGAAGTTGAATGGGGTGATCCCGGTGCACACGCCCAGCGGCTGAATCCAGCTGGCGGTGTCGATGCCACGGGCGACGTTCTCGACCGTTTCGCCCATCATCAGGCTGGCGATATTAGCGGCCTGCTCGACCACTTCGATGCCGCGCCACACATCGCCCTTAGCATCGGCGAAGGTTTTGCCGGTTTCCTTGGCGAGAATCTCGGCCAGTTCGTCGTGGTGCTCTTTGAGCAGATGCTGGTAACGCAACATCAGCCGTGCACGCTCCGACACCGGCACTTCACGCCAGCTGAGGAAGGCCAGTTTGGCACTGGCAATCGCCGCTTCGATTTCTGCGTGGGTAGCCTTGGGGGCTAGGGCGAGTACCTGCTGAGTGGCCGGGTCGGTGACTTCGATCAGCTCTTTGGAATGGCTTTCGCGCCACTGGCCATCGATCAGTTGCAGGACTATTTTGCTCATCTTGTGCTCCAGTGGCTGATGGTTTTCGCGCGCCTACAGGTTTTATAGCCCGCTATCACTGAGCTGTGGATTGACGATCTTGGTCTTTAGATGGACGATCTTGGCATTAGTGTCCTGTGGTGAAAGCTTATGAATGATTGGGTCGAGACGTCCAGTTGGCCGCTGCCGACTAACGGTCTGCGCTTTATTACCCCGCCACGGCTGCGTGGGGTGCTGGCCAGCCATCCACTGACCAAGGGCTGCTATCCGTTGGCCATGGGTTTTTATCCTGAGGCCCTTGGTCATCAGATGCAGCGCGTCACACCAGACGACCACTTGCTGATTTATTGCCGCGCAGGTTCTGGTTGGGTGCAACTGGGTGATGAGCGTTTAGCAGTGGGTGGCGGCGATTTGTTGTTGCTGCCCAAGCAACTGGCGCACAGCTATGCGGCAGACAGTCAGCGGCCCTGGACCTTGCATTGGGTGCATTTTGACGGTGAGTTAGTGGCGGAGTTTTTGCGCCCGCTGGCCAAGGCAAACCTGCATCACATCGGTCTGCAGCCGCGCTTGCTGGCAGACTTTGACGCCTTACTGGCGGTGCATAAACAGGGCCTGAGCCTGCCGCACTTTGTGCACGCCGCGCAGCAGTTGCAGGCGATCCTCACCTCATTGGCGGTGTTGCCCGCACGGGCCAAACTCAAAGCCGGGCGGGTACTGGATGTCGAGGCGGTGCAGGCGGTGATGCGCGCCCATTTGCATGGCCGCTTGAACCTCGATCAGCTGGCCGCGCAGTTCAAACTGTCGCGCTTTCACTTTGCCAAAACCTACCGGGCAGTCAGTGGTCGGGCGCCGATCGAGGATTTTATCCAGCTAAAAATGGCCCACGCCTGCCGATTGCTCGATGAGGGCAGTCAGGGCATCGCGCAGGTGGCGCAGCAATTGGGTTATGAGGATGTGTATTACTTCTCGCGGTTGTTTCGTCAGGTGGTCGGCATGGCGCCCAGTCATTACCGGGCGCTGCACCAGGGTTAACCCCGGCAATCTGTGCGTGCGGGTTTAGACCCGGGCAATGGTCGCCAAGCCGGTGGCGACTATCTTCTCCTGCCCCTGGTTGACGGCAAACACATCGGCGCGACAGACCGCCTGGCGCTTGCCGGCCTTGATCACTTCGCTGCGGCAGATCAGCTTTTCGCCGAGGGCCGGGGCCAGCAGGTTGATCTTGTATTCGCTGGTGACCACGTCGCCCACCAGTGAAGCCGCTGCCCAGGCGCAGCCGCTGTCGATCATAAAACCGATCACCGCACCGTGCATGTAGCCGTGGTGCTGGCAGAGTTCCGGGCGGCTGTGCAGTTGCAAGCTGACCTTGCCTGGGGCGAAGTCAAGCAGTTCAGCGCCGAGTAACTTGGCGAAGGCCGAGTGCTCTAGGGCCTGTTCCAGCCGTTCGCGACTGATACCGTGGGGGCTGTCCATGACGGTGACTCCTCGAATGGTGAGCCCCAGTCTCGACTGGCTCCACCGCGCTCGCAATCTGCATTCAAGGGCATGATAAGGGGCTATTGCGCTGCGCCTTGACTTGCCGGAGGCGCTTGTCTAGCGTGCGGCCTTCTTTGGGCGTGGCGATGAGTTTGGGTATGAGTGCTGAGGTGGATCGGGTCAAGCTGGAAGCGGGCTGGAAAGAGGCGTTGGCCGATGAGTTCGACAAGCCCTATATGCTCGCGCTGGGTGAGTTTCTGCGCACGCAAAAAGCCGCCGGCAAGGTGGTCTTTCCGCCGGGGCCGCTGATCTTCAATGCGCTTAACTCCACGGCCTTGGCGCAGATGAAAGTGGTGATCCTCGGTCAGGACCCTTATCACGGGCAAGGCCAGGCCCATGGCCTGTGTTTCTCGGTGCAGCCGGGCGTGGCCACGCCGCCGTCTTTGCTAAATATCTATAAAGAGCTCAAGCGTGACCTGAATATCGACATCCCGGCCCACGGCTGCCTGCAGTCCTGGGCAGATCAGGGCGTGCTGCTGCTCAATACCACCCTGACGGTGGAGCAGGCCGATGCCGGCTCCCACGCCAAGGCCGG
>JBBKVZ010000191.1:0-5111 GCA_037968715.1 Pseudomonas sp. | reverse complement strand
AAACCGCCAACTTGCTCACGCAAGGTCGCGTCCAGGTCACGGGCCGCGCTCATTGAGTCGGCATAACCTTGGTGAGCATCTTTGAGGTTGGCCTGGAATGTCGCCAAGCGATCATTAAGTTGCTTGAGATAGCCTTCAAACTCGCGTTGGCCCATGTCTGCCACGGCCAGCATAAGCACGGCAAAATCATCCAGCACCGGCACCAACTCGTAGAAGTTCAGGCCATCGGTGATGCGCTTGCGTAATACCGCCGCTTGGGGCTGATGCCGCTCGGGCACCGGTAATTCATCGAGTAAATCCAGCAGCGTTTTTTCGACATGCGCCGCAATAATGCTGTAACCCGGCTCTGGCGAGATCGGCAGGGCATATTCGGCATCAACACTTTCAACCATCGGCGCAAGCGTGGCCGGGGCGACTAATGCGTCTGGCGACGCCTCGAAAAGACTCGCCGGCAACGGCAAGCTATCGAGCATGGGCGTCGGCGCTAACACCGGGCGAGCCGCGGTCGCAACAACCTCGGCTGACGGCACGGCGCTCGCAACGGAGCGCGACTCGGGAATTAGCGCTGCATCGGCAACGGTCGCCACGAGCTTGCTTGGCGGCTGTTCGGCGCCAGCATCAATGCTCGCCGCCGTAGCGGGAACGCTGGGCGCGGCTGGCGCTGGCGATGCTTCGGCTGCTTGCGGTAACACGGCCTCTGCCGCCGGGGCTTGCAGAGGCAAGGCGGGGCCTTCACGGCCACCAAACAAACGCTGCAACAAGCCGGGACGCGCCACCTCATCGACGTCGCGCAGCGTCAGCACCTGACGCTGTAAAGTGCTCAGCTCGGTCAACAGCAGCGGCAGTTCCTGGAGCTGACCGACGCGCCCGTCCAGCTGTTTGGCAAAAGTCTTTAATGGCTTACTGATTTCCCGCGGTAGCTCTAACGCTTGGAGTTGGCCAACCAGCGCACCGAAGCCGTTGGATATCTGCGCCACTCGCTGCACACGCCGATGTTCAGACTCCAGCACGGCTTTCTCAAGGCGCGGAATAAGACCCGACAGACCGGCATCAACATCATCACGGCGCAATATTCCGCGCAGCTCCTGCATACATTGATCAACGGCTTTATCACTACCCTCGGCAGCCAAACTGCTGCGCACCAAGCCACGGCGTAATAAGTCGAACCGCGCGTCCCAGCGTTTCTCAAGCTTTTCTTGATCTTCTAAGCCTTGGAGGTATTTGGCTTTCCAACGTTCGCTATCAGCGCTCATAGATTCGGTCCACGAAGAGGCTTAGTCAGCATAGGTGCCATAGCGCCAGTGAGACACCCAGGCAGACGAATTTCTACTGCCACCGGTAAGTGATCCGATATAGCCATGGGCAACACCTCAACTCGCTCAAGCGCGAGCGTTGGACTTAACAAAATATGGTCAAGGCAGCGCTTAGGCTGCCAGCTAGGGAAAGTGGCCTGTACTTGCGGAGCCAGCAGCCCGAGGTCGCGCAGTGGCGAGCGCTCTAGCAGGTCAACGGCATGTGTGTTCATGTCACCCATCAGCACCACATGTTGGTGGCCCACAATCAGTTCACGAATATAGGCCAGCTGCAGGGCGCGAGTGCGTGTTCCTAGCGCCAGATGCATCATCACCACCAGCAAGGCATCTTTACCCTCACCAAAGCGCAGCAAGATAGCGCCACGACCTTGCGGCCCCGGTAACGGATGGTCTTCCAGCACAAAAGGCAGCAGTCGGGTCAAAACCCCATTGCTGTGTTGACCTAAATGCCCGAGGTTGCGATTAAGTTGCTGATACCAGTAGGGGAAACGTCCAAGTTGAGCCAAGTGCTCAACCTGATTGATAAAACCGGAGCGCAGGCTGCCACCATCGACCTCCTGCAATGCGACCAAATCATAGTCATTAATCAGCGCGCCAATTCGTTGCAAATTGATGCTTCGCCCCGGATGTGGCAGCAAGTGCTGCCAGCCTCGGGTCAAATAATGCCGGTAACTCTCGGTACTAATGCCAACCTGAATATTGAAACTGAGCAGCCGTAAACGGCCATTGGCAGGTAGGCCACTTGCACCTTGGCACAATGCATTGACCCGTGGACTACACAGGTCAATGCCCCGCTGAACACGCAAGCGTCGCAGCATGGTGATTGTTCGCGCTTATTTAGCAGCGCGCTCCTTGGCAATCAGCTGATCGGCAACCTGCAGTGTTTGCTCAGGACCGCCCGACGAGCCGATGTCGAAACGGTACTTACCGTTAACCACCATGCTTGGCACGCCGCTGATCTGATAGGCCATGGCCAGACGCTTAGCATTGGCCACCTGGCCTTTAACCCCAAACGAGTTGTAGGTGTTCAGGAAGGCATCGCGGTCAATTCCCTGAGTCGCTAGAAAATCGGCAAAGGCTTCTGGAGTAGCTAATTTTTTGCCGTCGTTCTGGATCGCTTCGAACACAGCTTGGTGCACTTTATGCTCAACCTGCATGGTTTCTAGGGTAATAAATGCCTGGCCATGGATATCCCAGACGCCACCGAACATAGCGGGAATACGCACAAAATTTACATCGCTAGGCAGCTTCTCAATCCAAGGATTGATGGTTGGCTCAAAGTGAAAGCAATGCGGGCAGCCATACCAAAACAGCTCAACCACCTCAATTTTACCTGGCTTGGAGACCGCTACGGCGCTGCTCAGTTCGACATACTGCTTGCCGGCTTCCAATTGGATTGGCGCGTCAGCCGCCTGAGCAGCAACACCGAAAATACTGGCACCGAGCAATGCCGCAGACAACATCAGGTTACGCATAGTTAACTCCTAGCAAAAAAGGGGGTAATTTCATGATCACCGTTGGACCGTGATCCGGCAGTCTGGTTCTTGCATTGTAGCGATCTTGGCAAAAAAAAAGGGGTGGCCGAGGCCACCCCTTTTTTATCAGTGCTGATCTGCAATCAATGCAGGCCCTGAATGTAGCTGGACAATGCGGCAATGTCTTTGTTGCTCAGCTTCTCGGCAATCGAGCGCATGATTTTAGTATCGCCATCGTTGGTACGCTCACCTTCACGGAAGTGGGTCAGCTGCAGCGTGACGTATTCGCCGTGCTGGCCACCCAGCCTCGGAAAGCCTGCGGCATCATTGCCCGAACCGGTTGGCGAGTGACAGCCGGTACAAGCAGGCATGCCTTGATCTAGCTTGCCGCCACGGAACAACGCCTGGCCTGCGGCCACCAGCTTTGGATCAGCAGCACCGATACTCATGTTCTGGCTTGAGAAATAGGCTGCTATGTCAGCCAGGTCCTGATCACTCATGCCGGTCAACATGCCGGTCATTGGTACAACAACGCGAGCGCCCGACTTGATGTCATTCAGTTGCTTTAGCAGGTAACGCTGACCTTGGCCGGCCAGCTTCGGGAAAGTAGGCACCATGCTGTTACCGTCGGCACCGTGGCACGCGCCACAGACTGCCACTTTGCCCTGACCGGCAGTTGCGTCACCAGCGGCATGAGCCATACCGGTAATGCCCAAGGTCAACAGCAGACTCACGAGTAATTTGTTCATCGACTAATCCAAATACGGCTAAAAGTTAAAAGATACAGCGGTCGGACTACTTGCTCATCCATTCGATGACAGCTTGGTAGTCTTCAGCGGTGCAGTCCATGCAAATGCCGCGTGGCGGCATGGCGTTGAAACCTTCGGTGACGTGTTTGACCAGAGTAGGCATACCCTTCTGCAGACGCGGCGTCCAAGCTGCTACGTCGCCCTTTTTCGGCGCCATCGGCAACTGACCATTGTGACAAGCCCCACAGGAACGGTTAAATACCGCTTCTGGGTCTTGTACAGCCTGCACATTGAATGTGCAGAGCGCGATACTTGCGGCGATAAATAGTTTTTTCATGCTCGGCCTCATTAGGGTTGGGAGCGTTCTGCGTTCTAATGCGCAGACAATTTAATCGCACCCAGGAGTTTTTATCGTTAAAAGCAGCATAGGTTAAAGCACAAAGCGCACACTAAATACGCGGCATTATATACTGCAGCAGTGCAAACTGAAACGAAACCGCCCCAGCGACACCGCGTCGCACCTGTGGAACCCCTAATGTCAGTCAAAAACCCGATTATCGGCCTGTGCCAACAGTCCACTTTTCTCATCAGCGCCGCCAAGGTCGACCAGTGTCCGCCGGACGTTGGCCGCGAAGTTGCTTTTGCCGGGCGCTCCAACGCCGGTAAATCCAGCGCCCTGAACACCCTGACCCACGCGGGTCTGGCGCGCACTTCGAAAACTCCGGGGCGTACGCAACTGCTGAACTTTTTCGAACTAGACGATCAACATCGTTTGGTGGACTTACCCGGCTACGGCTACGCCAAGGTTCCCATTCCGCTCAAGTTACACTGGCAGCGACACTTGGAAGCCTACTTAGGCAGCCGCAACAGCTTGGCCGGGCTGATTTTGATGATGGATATCCGCAAGCCGCTGACCGACTTTGACCAATTGATGCTCGACTGGGCTGTCGCCAGCCAAATGCCCATGCATATTTTGCTGACCAAAGCCGACAAGCTAACCTTTGGCGCGGCCAAGAACACCTTGCTCAAAGTGCAACAAGAAATCCGCCAGAAGTGGGGTCAAGCGATCAGCATTCAATTGTTTTCCGCGCCTAAGCGCGTGGGCATTGAAGATGCGTATGCGGTACTCACGCAATGGCTCGGCTTGCTTGACGAGCCTGCCGAAGACACCGACGCAGAGCCCGCAGACACCCGCGAAGAATAATCGCCAGCCGGGCAAATAACCGGCAAAAAAAACCCCGAGTATCTAAGGGGAAAGATGCTCGAGGCTCAACACCGGCCCGACTAAACAAGGCCAGAGGTCTATCACTCAACTCATAACCAACAATAAACACACACGGCCGCACTAACCGTTCATAAATTTTGACGCCGAACCGGCCGGCAAGTTCAGTGACTGACCAACTACTTCAGACTAAGCCCAGCAAGTTTGATTACCTGCCGAGCAAACCCGTGTGATTAGTGCGCCTCATCCCAATTGGCGCCCACCCCAACTTCCACCAGCAACGGCACCGCCAACTCGGCGGCAGCGCCCATCAACGCCTGCAACTGGGCAGAAACACTGGCGACCAATTCGC